>NZ_QNUB01000086.1:0-907 GCF_008042345.1 Bacillus sp. AR8-1 | reverse complement strand
AATTGGGGTGCAGTTCAAAAAGAATTGCTCTTTTTGTGCTTATAAGTTGTGAATATTGAAAAAGATGTGTTAATTTTTCATTATGAAGAGAAAAAGGAGTGATTTTCATGAATGAGATAATACATAAGATAGAGCAACACGTTTCAGTTCGTAAATATAAAGAAGAATCAATTCCGAAAGATGTAGTAGAAAAAATGGTGCACGCTGCACAGCATGCGGCTTCATCACATTTTGTACAGGCGTATTCTGTCATATATGTAACAAATCAGGAATTAAAGGCTAAATTAGCAGAGCTATCCGGAAATCGCCATGTGAAAGACTGCGCAGCATTCTTTGTTTGTTGTGCAGATTTAAAACGACTTGAAATTGCATGTGAAAAACATGGTACAGAGATAAAGCATGAAGGGGTGGAAGACTTTATTGTTGCGACGGTAGATGCTTCACTTTTTGCGCAAAACTTAGCGTTAGCAGCAGAGTCATTAGGATACGGTATTTGTTATATTGGTGGTATTCGTAATAATCCGAGAGAAGTGAGCGAATTGCTTCATTTACCAGATAAAGTATATCCTGTATTCGGAATGACAGTCGGTGTACCAGATGAAGAACATGGAGTTAAACCACGCTTACCGGTAGCAGCGGTTCTTCATGAAAATGGATATGATGAACAAAAATATGATGAATTATTAAACGAATATGATGAAACGATGAGCGCGTATTACAAAGAAAGATCATCAAATCAAAAAAAAGTAACATGGACGGAATCAATGAGTTCGTTTATGTCTAAAGAAAAAAGAATGCATATGAAAGAGTTTTTAAGTGAAAAAGGATTAAATAAGAAGTGAGTAAAGAGGCAAACCTGTGATGCGGGTTTGCCTTTTTTGAAAGGAGAAATACCTAAGATCAGAAA
>NZ_QNUB01000085.1:0-2154 GCF_008042345.1 Bacillus sp. AR8-1 | reverse complement strand
AATGTCCATAGAGTCAAGTATACATACATTAGTAAATATGTTAAAAACGACTTCATCAACTTACTTCCATCGCTAAACCATCTAAATATATGACCAATGCGAGCATCAGTCCCACGAATTGCATTTAAAACAAGATAATAGGCACCTATTGTTAATGGACCAATAACAAGCATTACTATAATACTTACTGTAAGTGAATCACTTGCCTCTTCCCAACCCCAAAATATCGAGAAAATACCTGTTGTTAGCATTTCAACAGCTCCAATAAGGATTCCAATTAATAAGGTTGCCCCTACCGCTAATCCCCATCTTCCTTTTAATGCATCAAGTGCTTCTCTTTTCAACTGACTTATCATATATAACCTCCTAATACTATTTGTATTTTAGTATACCATTTATATTAAAAATTCCACATATTTTCCTAAAACAGAAGCATATTACCTTTTTTCATACGTATTGATACATGTGTGCTGTAGTTGTACTAATTTCCCTATAACAAAAAAGCCTGCCTTTCATAATAGGCAAGCTTTCTCAAGTTACATCTCATTTATTTTCTTCTTATACCAATTCTGCATTCTCTCCGCATCTTCTACTCTCGTATGCTCTATTTTATAACTAGATGATGCACTCGAAAACTTATACGTACATAAATCCGCACGGCGCTGGAAATATGATTGTGTCTTCTCCATTGATTGGACATGTCTTCTTCTAATAAGTCCTGTATATTTTCCGACGCTACGATAGACAAGTGTAATTTGTTCTCCGTTAACACTGTAACCATTTGTTTTAAATGTTGCGTATCCAAGTGTAAAGATGAGAATCGCGAGCGGAATTAATGCCCACATGATGAAGTGCTTTTCAGAGTATATACTTATTCCAATAAACGGGATTGCTAGCATTGCGAAGAAAATGAAACTATCAATGAGATAGCGGCGTAATGCTGCTTTTGGTAATGCAATAATGTTTGCATTCAGTTCGTATGGTAATTGTAAATGGGCGAGTAACTGTTGTACTCGATCTTTTCGAATGATTGGGTGCAGTGTAACCTTTTCTTTTTCGTCACTCATTCCTTTACTTTGAATGACTTCTACTTGCACAGCACAATAACCGAATGGTTGGCGTAAAATACTTTCTTTTATCGTAATACCTTGAATACGATGCAATTTTAGTACGAGCTCTTTTTTCTCAAGCAATCCTTGCGAAATGCGGACTTCGTCATTTCTTCGATTCACTGTGAAATCGCCATGTTTTAACGCGTAACCGATTGTAGATATAATCCAAGAAAGAACGAGTAACATGGCTACCATGAAAATCCAGCCATATATATCATGTTCCATTACATACGACTTTACGCCATTCTCTATCCATTTCGGAATGTACTCATCTACTTGGTGATAAACGAAAAAGATTAAAGAGAATAATAGTCCAAATTGACCAGATGTAACAGATGCTAATAAAATCTCTTTCCAAGTTAATTTATATTCTGTCGTTTGTTTTTCCTCTGTAACAATTTCTTTTTCTACTACATTTTCTGTTGCTTCGTCTAACGTTCCTTCTGCTTTCACTTCTGGAGTTGGCTCATTTAGCAAAGCAATAAGCTCCGCCGCTTCTTCTGCCGTAATACCAGCTAAGCTAACTTCTGCTTCATCGCCCCCACCAGCTGTTTCAATCTGAATTTTTTTCAAACCGAGCATTTGATATAGTACGTTAGAACTTGTATTAATCGTTTGAACACGTTCTTTATTTAAGTAGCTCTCCTTTTTCACGAAGAGACCTTTTTTCACATGTAATACGTTATTTTCAACCCAATATGTTGTGTAATACCATTTTTCAAATGCTGAAAAAACGGTGAGTAAACCAAATGCTGCGGGAATTAAATACCAAAACGGGAATTTTCCGTTTAAGCTAAACATGAAAATAATGAGTGGTATAAAATCTGTTATTTTTAATTCTAATAACATCGTGATTGGATGCTGCCTCTTATACATCCTCATCACTCACTTTCGCTAATTCTGCGATTTTCGTTTTCAACATTTCTGCTTCATACATCGTTAAGCCTGGGATGCTGTGAGAAGTTGCAGCCGTTGAAATGTGTAATTCTGCTAAGCCATATTTTCTCATAATTGGTCCTTGTTCAATCGTTACGTGCTGCAC
>NZ_QNUB01000084.1:0-568 GCF_008042345.1 Bacillus sp. AR8-1 | reverse complement strand
AATGAACCTGTTAACTGCATATTTTCTAACTTCAAATAAATTTCTCCACCGGTTTTACTGGTTAAATAGAAAGATTTAACCAAAGGCGTTTTTCTAGCATTTCCATCTAAAATTTTTTGTGCTTTTTTTATATTCCCAATGTTGAGTGGTAAAATTTCATTACTCATATTAACACTTCTTTCAATGGCTTATAATCTAACTCTAGTGTTGCACCTAAATTCTCATAAGTTATCGTACCCTTGTAAATATTTATCCCCGTCGCTAAAGCCGGTTTATTTTGGATTGCAGTCTCTAATCCATTTTTAGCTATTTCTAGTAAATACTCAATATTCCCATTTGCTAAGGCCATAGTAGAAGTACGTGGAGTAGCACCAGGCATATTTGGTACTGCATAATGGATTACATCATGCTTAATAAATATAGGATTATCATGAGTTGTATAATGATCGACTGTCTCTACCGTACCACCTTGATCTATTGCGATATCCACAATGACACTTCCTGGCTTCATAGATTGAACCATATACTCTTTAACAATTTTAGGAGGGCGAGATCCTGGTATTAAAAT
>NZ_QNUB01000083.1:0-584 GCF_008042345.1 Bacillus sp. AR8-1 | reverse complement strand
GTGCTACCGGACCTCAAGGCATTCAAGGACCAACGGGTGCTACCGGCGCTACTGGTATAGGAGTTACTGGACCTACTGGACCTTCTGGTGGACCTACCGGACCTACTGGGCCAACTGGACCTAGCTTCCCTATAGCAACAATTGTTGTAACAAACAATATTCAGCAAACAGTACTGCAATTCAATAACTTTATTTTTAGTACTGCAATTAACGTAAACAATATTATCTTCAACGGCACAGATACAGTTACTGTTATTAACGGTGGTATTTATGTAATTAGCGTATCCATTTCTACAACTGCGCCAGGATGCGCTCCACTCGGAGTAGGAATTTCAATTAATGGAGCAGTCGCAACTGATAATTTCTCTTCAAATTTAATAGGCGACTCACTTTCATTTACTACAATCGAAACATTAGCAGCTGGTGCAAGAATTTCTGTTCAATCTACTCTTAATGAGATTACGATCCCTGCGACAGGAAATACTAACATCCGCCTTACTGTATTTAGAATTGCTTAAATTTCATCATATATTGTTTATGACAAATAAAAAAAGAGCGAGGAAACTGAAGTGACCCCTAAAAGT
>NZ_QNUB01000082.1:0-2839 GCF_008042345.1 Bacillus sp. AR8-1 | reverse complement strand
TTCTTTTTTCTGCCGAAGATACTTTATAATATTTTTTATTTTCCGCTTTATTTATTACCGTATAATGTTTTTTATCTTTCTTTTGTATAAGTTCACTTAACTGTTTAATTGTAGAATTTTCAAACACTTCTTTAATTCTTACTTCTACACCCAACCCTTTTCTAATACGCGAAATTACCATCGATACTTTTAAAGAGTGTCCCCCTAAGTCAAAGAAATCATCATTTGTTCCTATCCGCTCTCTCCCCAATGCGGTTTCCCATATAGCGACAAGCTTTTTTTCCGTATCATTTTTTGGGGCCTCATATTGTAAGTTCGTATTATGGCTTATATCTGGTGTAGGTAGTGCTCTTTTATCTATTTTCCCGTTTTCTGTAAGTGGGAATTTATCCAAATTGAAAAAATATGTAGGAATCATATATTCTGGAAGTGAACTCCTTAAAAATTTCCTTAATTTATTTTTTAGAATTTCCTTTTCTGAAGTATAATAAGCACAAATATATTTATCACCATTCTCATCATTCCTAGTAATAACAACAGTTTCTTTAATTTCTTTATATTTCTGCAATTTATTTTCAATTTCTCCAAGTTCAATTCTAAAGCCGCGAATTTTTACTTGATGATCTAAACGACCAATAAATTCAATATTACCGTCTGGCAAATAACGTACTAAATCCCCTGTTTTATAAAGCCGTGCTTTAGGCTCTTTATTGAATGGATGTGGTATAAAACGCTCTCTTGTTAAATCTGGAAGGCGCCAATACTCACGTGCCAATCCATCTCCTCCAATATACATCTCTCCTGGAACACCTGGAGGCACAGGATTTAAATGAGAATCTAAAATGAAAACCTCTGTATTGGCAATTGGACGCCCAATTGGAAGTGTACCACCATTCCACCCCTGAGGAACCGAGAAACAACAAGTAAATGTCGTTCCTTCAGTTGGGCCGTATCCATTGATTACTTGAACATTACCTAATTCCAATACTTTTCGCACATGTGGAACCGAAACCACATCTCCCCCAACTAATAATTGGTGTAATTCAGTTAACGCTTTTAGTTGCTGATCAACAACCAACGAGAAAAGTCCAGCCGTTAACCATAGGGTAGTGACCCGGTACTTTTTAATAGCTTTAGCAATATCTTCAACTGTTGGTGTTTCTGCTGACATTACTGCTAAACATCCTCCATTTAACAAACTGCCCCATATTTCAAATGTAGAAGCATCAAAAGCAACTGGTGCCAGCTGTAAGAACGTTTTATCTTCATCCAATTCAGCAAAATCATTTCCTTTTACTAGTCGCACAACACCTCGGTGAATAATACTGACTCCTTTTGGTTTTCCAGTTGAACCTGAGGTATACATAACATAAGCCAAGTCATCTCCTGAACCAGAATGGTTAAGGTTTGAACCACTCATGCTATCAATCTGCTGTCTAACTTTATCTACACATATAACTGTTACCGGTACTTCAGGAAGCACCGATAATAATTCCTCATGAGTAAGAAGCAAGGATACATCAGAATCCTCTAATAAATATGACAGCCTTTGCTCTGGATAATGAGAGTCTAGTGGTACATAAGCTCCACCTAATTTCAGAATCGCGAGAATGCCAATATATAAGTCAACGGAACGTTCCATTGATATACCAATGAGATCTCCCTTTCTCACTCCACATTCGCTGAGATAACGTGCAAGTTGGTTCGCACGATGATTAAGTTCTGCATAGCAAAGTTGATAATCCTCTAATATTAACGCCGTTTTTTCTGGTGTTCTTTTAACCTGCTGCTCAAATAGCTCATGAATCGTTTGATTTTGCGGATATTGTTTTTTTCTATAGGGTAACTTCGTAAATTGCATTTTTTCGTTCGAAAATATATTTACATCTTTCACTGCCATATCGATATGATTTAACAATAATTCCAGTATATCCAAAAAATGTAAAGATAGTTTATTTATAGTTTCTTTCCTATATAAAGACTCATTGTAGTGAATGCTAGCTTCTATATGATGTTCCGTTTTCATAAACGAAAAAATAGTATTATATACAGACTGTTCTATACAAACGCTTTCTTGAATATTTTCAAGCACAATCATTACATCAAATGGTAGAACCCCCTTACTACATTCTTGTTCTAAATAAGAGAACACTTTATAATTAGGTTGTTCAATTGCTTTATTTATTGTTTGCTCTACCTTATGTAATAACTCTTTAATCAAATCATCATCATTTATTTGGTTTCTTAATACTAAAGCCTTATTACCATATTCATCCTCATTATTTTTTTTATAAGAAGGAGTGCTAATTATAATATCATTACTTCTTGTATACTTATTTATTAACAACATCAGTACTGTCGAAAAAACACTATGTAATTTTTCATCCGATTCTTTAATAATTTCATTTAATTTGTAATTTAGTCTACTTGTAATTTGAAATTTAACATTCCCTTTTTTCATTTCAAGATTACTAGGTATTATAAAATCAAATGGAAAGTAACTCTTGATATTACCGTCTGAAAACTCCGTTAACTCAATTAACTCTTCTTTATCCGACTGAATATTCCTACTTTTTGTATCTTCCTTTATAAATATTGACATAAGAAAACTCCTTCACTTCAAAAATCAAAATACAAAATATTTCTTGGGCGATTTTATAAACTAGTTTTGGAATTGTAATAAAGATGCAAATGATTTTATTTTTCAACTGATATTTTTATACGTTGCAGTTTAAAATGTATCAAAATCGTAAGCCTCAATTTTTATAGACTCATCCTATCAATAATGAAAAAGAAACTCACAATTCTCTCCACAAAGATATATATAAAATTTATTTAA
>NZ_QNUB01000081.1:0-4274 GCF_008042345.1 Bacillus sp. AR8-1 | reverse complement strand
TAAAATATTAGCTTGATGGGTAAGGGGTATCACCACATATACTACACGACGATGCATGTTGTTTAATAATGTAGTTTTAAGGTGTATCAGTACTTTGCCTAATAAGCCTATTTTTTATGGTTTTGACCACTAATTGTCGTGATAAAAGGAGTGAATCCCCCACTCCTTTTTTATTATCATATAATTGTTTAACATCATGCATTCATTGCTAGATTTAGTCTTAAACTTCATTTTCTTTTTCTTTCAGAAAAATTACGTATGGCTATCTTCTTTTAAACAATTCAAACGTTGATACTTTGTTTTACTGAGGCTAAAAACTTATATTTCTTGCCTTTAAACTCATTTATTTTAAATTAGATAAAAGAATTTTTGCTTGTAACTAGCTTTATAAATTTATGCTATAACAGCCTTGTGCACTTTTGTATTTACTGAACTATGGCTTGTTCTTCCTTCTTCATAGCTCTAATTGATTGAGCTACTTTAACCATCATAGAACATTCTATCCTCTTGCGGAAGATTTTACAGCTGAACTCATGCGTTCCCTTAAGAGAACCCGTTGCATGTATTGTATTAGCTGGACAACCGCCACTACAGTAAAGCTGTGCCCAACATTCCTGACATTCCGGCTTTGAATAGCAATTACTTTCCTTAAACTGAGACTGTATCTCTGCTTTTGTAATACCATCCCATATATTCCCCATACTATATTCTTCTTCTCCCACAAACTGATGACAAGGAAATATCTCCCCCCACGGGGTAATAGCTAGATATTCAGTCCCAGAACCGCAACCAGAAATTCTCTTTTGAACGCACGGACCTTCTGAAAGGTCGAGCATGTAATGATAAAATGTAAAATCGTTTCCTTTTTCCTCACGGTTTAGCATTTCTTTCGAAAGAATTTCATACTGATTGTAAATTTCCAGCAGGTCTTCTTCACAGAGCGCATATGGTTCTTGGGGATTACAGATAACAGGTTCCATTGAGATTTTGTTAAAACCTAAGTCAGCGATGTGATAAATATCATTGGTAAAATCAACATTATTATGGGTATAGGTTCCACGTACATAGTATTCTTTATCTCCACGCTTCTCAACAAACTCCTGGAACTTTGGAACGATATGATTATAGCTACCTTTCCCATTGATAGTTTTACGAAGATAATCATGAACTTTTTTTCTTCCATCAAGGCTTAATACAACATTGTGCATTTCTTGATTTAAGAATTCAGTAATTTCATCATTAAGCAGCATACCATTTGTAGTAAAGGTAAAACGAAAAGTTTTTTTGTACTCTTTTTCTTTATTTCTTGCATAAGCGACAATCTGTTTGACAGTTTTCCACGCCATGAGTGGCTCCCCACCAAAAAAATCAACATCGAGATTTCGATGATTACCTGAGTTTTCTAATAGAAAATCTATGGCTCTTTTTCCAACCTCAAAACTCATTATGGCTCTATTTCCATTGTATTTTCCTTGGCTAGCAAAGCAGTATTCACACGACAGATTACATGTATGCGCGACATTAAGACAAAGAGCCTTTACATAAGTGGGACGATTTATCAAATCAATTGAAAGGTCCCTATAATCATCTTCGGTAAAAAGCTTCCCATCTCTTTTTAGTTCTTCAATATCCGCAATTGTTTCTCGAATTTCCTTCTTGGAAACGTGGAAATCATATTTATACTTTTCCTGCATTATTGACAGGATTTCTTCCATAGGAGTATTCTGATATAGCATAATTATTTCATAAGCAAGATCGTCAACGACATGTACGGATCCGCTATAAGTATCTAACACGATATTGTATCCATTTAATTTATATTGATGAATCATACTGGATAACCAAACTCCTTTTTCATAAAGATTGCCACCTAAATAAAATATAATTGAATACTATACTTCTTGTTTCCTATTTATTGTATTTTCACACTTTTGATTTGCAACTCCACATGAGGTTTTACAAGCAGACTGACAAGATGTCTGACATGCACCACACCCACCATGTTTTATAGTATCTTGCAGTTTACAAGTGCTCAGTGTTATAATTCTTTTCATTGTTTATAACCTCCTTTTGAAATAATTTTGAAGAACAAAGGTATATATTTGTAAAAAAAATCACAATCATATACCTTAGTTCTTCATATTGTAATTATTTATACATTCATAAATGCGGTACGTGAAATTACAACATTTATCTTATGATAAATATGGGCGTTTATAACTATGTGCTACAACTATAAAAAGTCAATCCCATTGGAATTGACCTTTTATAAACTGTGGCAACAGAAGGATGTCATAAAACTAGGATTTGATATTGTAGCATTTCACTTGTGAAAAGTATAACATGATTAACTAAGAATAGATGTGTCAATCCTTGGAACATTAGCTATAACTTGATTTTTTGAGTATATATAATAGTTAGTGGGCTATAGAATTCATCCTATATCACTATTAATAATTAGCGTTTTTTAATAATAAAAAAGGATGTCTAAAAAAATTCTATTTTATTAATAATCCTGTAGGAGTAACTTGATATGTTTTTTTCTTGCCTACAAATTCCTGTTTACTATTCTCAAGATTAGTAAGTGTGGCACGGGTCTTTTCCTTCTGTGCTTCTCCCTCTATATGAGTAAACTCGATATAATCCCCTACCTTAACTGGAACGGTTTGGCTTTCAGCATTTTGTTGTCTATTTCCTACAATTTCTTTATTGTACAATATATTGCCCGATGAGTTTTGAACTTTAATGCTTGCATACGTACTAGTAAAATAGGAATGGGGGATACCCGCTTCTAATTTAATCTGCATTTTTTCTGTTGCTTTGTTATACTCTACTTTTGCGATTTCTCGATCATTATATCCCTTTAAAGACCAGTTAAATTGATTTCCATCTAAAACTGTTGTTTCTGGCATTTTTTCTACTTTCTTCAGGCCTTCTTTTGTAACTTGATATCTTGCTGTCTTTCCAATGGTTTCATTTTTGTTATTTTCAAGGTTAATTAAAGTCGCTCGCGTCTTTTCCTTTGTTGCTTCCCCTTCTATATGAGTAAGTTCAATGTAATCACCTATTTTAACGGGCACAGTTTGGCTTTCAGCATTTTGTTGTTTATTTCCCACGATTTCCTTATTGTACAGAACGTTGCCAGAAGCATTCTGGACCTTAATACTCGCATACGTACTAGTAAAGTAGGAATGGGGTACACCTGCTTCTAGTTTTACCTTCATCTCTTCTACTGTTTTATCATAATTTACTTTTGCAATTTCTCTATCACTATATCCTTTTAATGACCATGCAAATTGATTTCCATCTAAAATTGTTGCTTCTGGCATTTTTTCTACTTTCTTTAGACCTTCTTTTGTAACTTCGTAAATGGCTTTTTTTCCAAAGCTCTCTTGTTTACTATTATCTACATTTGTGAGAGTAGCTCTATGCACACCTTCTAGATGTGTTAACTCTATATAGTCTCCTACCTTGACCGAAACTTTTTGCGATTCAGCATTTTGTTGTTTGTTTCCATAAATCTCTTTGTTATAGACCACTTTACCTGATGTGTTTTGCACTTTAATACTTGCATATGTACTATCAAAGTAGTTATGTGGTACACCTGCTTTTAGATCAATTTGCATTTCTTCTGTTGATTTATTTAAATTTACTTTTGCGAATTCAAAATCTCCAATCCCTTTCAGCGACCATGCAAACTGGTTTCCTTCTAAAATATTATTTACATTAGGCATATCTGGTTTAATTGGATTAGAATCCGTCCCCTTCCAAATCTCTGCTGTTAAAATTGGATATCCTAATGCAGCTACTTTTTGAATGGTATCGTTATTTGGACGTAATCCCCACTTCTCAAAGAAAGGAATCAAATTTTGTTTGGCTACTTTTGATGCTGAAATCATAAATAATTGTTTTTTATTTTCATCAGTTTGTGGAAGTTCACTTGAAGGCATGTCTCTATACAATTGATGCAATTTAGGATAGAAATCCTCTCCATACGCTAACTGTAGTTGCCAAAGCATAACAAGCTTTACAAAAACATCGCTAATTTCATCATAATTTTTATTCACTTGCTCTAGATATTGAAATGCTTTTGGATAAATTCCACTTTTCTCTAAGTTGGATGGTTGATTAAATGCTTTTTCTACAGAAAGGCTGTATATATTATTTTGTACTTCTGTCATATTATAAAACTTCCAGGGCGATTGTTGTCTCAAATGTCCTGCCTCATGCCAAGGGCCCCAGCCATCTGTTATGAATTTATTAATATCTAACAC
>NZ_QNUB01000080.1:0-7282 GCF_008042345.1 Bacillus sp. AR8-1 | reverse complement strand
AAGAGGAGAACCGTCGGGAGCGTCAGAGGGTTATAAGAGCCAGCAACTACCGCAACCACGGCCACCACATCCGCAGCTGCTAAATCCACCACCGCATCCAAATCCGCAACTATCACATCTGCTAAGGCCGCCGCAAAGGTCACAACCACCGTTTGCATAAGCATCATAGTATCCGAATCCTGAATCAAAAGATGAGCGCTGTTGCACCGGTTCGATCCATACAGAGTTTTGTGTCAAATCAATTATTTTACCTAAATGTATACGGCCATCACGGTCTTCAATCCGAACAACTTTTCCGAAATAACGTCGGCATGTATCATAACATTTTTGTCTATGCATGTTCTTTCCTCCTTCCGCATTACAGTAATACGATATGTAAGGGGGACAAGTGCGGCTTGTACGAATGTCCTATCTATCATAATTGTTATAGGAAAGGGGAAATATAAGAAGAGGATATATAAGGAGGAAAAGGCATGAAATCTACAGATCAGTTTCAGACATACGAAGTACCGTGGGAAGAATTTATTGAAGCGTTGCGAGAGGAAATGAAGAAGCAAGTAGGAGCAGATATTATTGATACAGTAGTTTGCAATTTAGAAGATGGTTTTGAAGTGTATACATATGTGCAGGGGGATTTAGATTTTGAATATAAGGAAGGGCTTGAGAGAAAATATGGAAGTGATGCGAAGATACCTAATGTGTTAACGATAATGTTATTAGCTAGTATTTATAATACAAGTGAAGCGAATATACGCTTGCATGCGGATAATAAAGAGAATCCGATTGTTGAAGTGTATGTAAAGCAATGAAACACGCTGTGAAAAGCGTGTTTTTTATTTGTATGATAAAATGTTAGAAAATTGAGAAATGAGGTGGGGGATTGGGAATTAAACATCTTAATTTAACAGTTACAGATGTAACAGCATCTAGAGAGTTTTTAGAGAGGTATTTTGGTTTAATTTGTAGTGGAACAAGGGGGAATGCCTTTGCAGTTATGCGTGATAATGATGGATTTATACTAACTTTAATGAAAGGAAAAGAAGTTCAGTATCCAAAAACATTTCACGTAGGATTTCCACAAGAAAGTGAAGAACAAGTAGATAAGATAAATCAAAGATTGAAGGAAGATGGATTTTTGGTCGAGCCTCCTAAGCAAGCCCATGCGTATACGTTTTACGTTGAAGCACCCGGTGGATTTAAAATAGAAGTGATGTGTTAAGTTAAAAATCAAACTTTTTGTTATGTGTTTTTAAAATAAAAAGTAGGAAAAGTCTGTTTTAAGCGTGGAGCTTAAACAGGCTTTTTTACTTATATAATTGGATAGAGAATGCTAGAAGGAATATTACCAAGTGTATAATCTATTTACATAATAAAGTTATGGTGGGTTAGTTGTCCTAAAATACAAGTCATATATCTTGTTTCCTCTCATAAATTTAAACATAGGAATTTGTCTACAAAGGTGGCGAAGCCTCATCATGAAAATCCGAATTTGTGCCACGTTCATGCTGTTTCTATTTATATGTTTACCTTTATCAGCTTTTGCAAAAGGAGAGGAGGCAAAGGAAAGGGTCGTTTCACTTGTATATGACGATTCGGGCAGCATGAGAAATAACGATCGCTGGAAATATGCCAATTATGCTTTGCAAAGTTTAGTTGCGCTATTAGATGAAAAAGATAAATTTTCTTACGTTCCAATGAGTAAGCCGAATGATCCATTAAACATTTCGTTAACGAAGGATAAAAGGCAAACAGAAATTGAGGGAATTGGAGCGTGGAAAACGTATTTAAATACTCCATTTAGCGCGGTAGAAACGGCGATGCAATCTATAAAAAAGGAAGCAGATATAGATGGAAAACGTGAATTTTGGCTTATTGTATTAACTGACGGGGCATTTAATGATTTAGAGAAAGATAAGGTTGGCGGAAAAGAACAAATTTTGCAGAAATTAGCCCAGTTTAAGAAAGAAATGGATGCAAAAAAGATATCGTTACACCCAGTCTTAATTACGATGGAAGAAGATTTAGGACAACAAGAAAAAGAACAATTAAACACGTTTAAAGAAATATGGAAGAAAGAGATAAATGGTGTTACGATGCCGTCAAGCGGAGAAGATGGCATTGTAAAAAGTGTAAATCAAGTGGCAGCATTAGTTGCAAATCGTGATCCATTCTCCTCTGTTGAATCGATTGTAAAAACGAAAGTAGTGGGGAAAAGAGTAGAGATTACAACACCGTTTCCATTAAAGCGTATGACGCTTGTACGACAATCGCCTTCTCTGCCCGATTATCAGGTCACACAAATTTCTAAACCGTTACAATTACAATCTTCTTTTTCCATACATGCACCAGGAGAAGCAAAATTGTTCGGAAATATAGTTCATATAAGTACGGAAAATCAGGAAGTTATTAAACCAGGAACTTATACGATAGAAGTAGACCAGGACATTGAGAAAGAAGGACTACAAGTACTAGTTGAACCAGCGCTTAATTATACGGTTTCTACTTATGACAAAGATGATAGTAGTCAAAAAAATGTAGAGGAAATGCACGAAGGGGTTACTGCTGTTATTGAAGCGAAGCCTACGGAGTTGCCAGTTCAGTCTTCTTACTTTCAGGCAGAAGTAGAAATAGACGGAAAACAATATCCGATGAAGTGGGACGATAAAAGGCATGTGTTTTATTATGAAACTAAGCTTGGTAAAGGGTTAGTACGCGGGAAAGTTCATATGAATATAAAGGGGTTTTATAGACAGACGAAAGAATTTAAAATTGAAACAGCTGAGAAACCAAAATTATCACTTCAAACTGTTACAAAAGATTATGAAGAAAAAGTGACAAATTTAGAGAATAGTAAACCATTTGTTTTGCAGCCACAGTTAGATGGTAAGCCGATGACAGAAGAAGCTGTAAAAAAACTATTAAAATCTACTGGTGTCACATCTAAACAATCAATCAATTATGAAATAAAGCAACATGGAAATCAGATCTATGTTTATCCTCGTCCCTATTACTCCGACACATTTAATTTTACAGATACCGGCACCGTAGAAGCTACCATCGTAATGCAGGATTCAAAATTACAAGAAGTAAAGAAAAACATAACATTCCATATTCAAGATGCTCCGTTTTATGAAAAATATGCGCTTATTTTTAAGTTTGTCATTCCTATCACTTTATTACTGCTAGTAGTAGGAATCATTGTTTTAGGATGGATTGTTCGGCCGAGATTTCACCGGAAGGCACTACTGTATTATGAATGGGATCAAGAGGTAGCGAAAGATTGGCTATATCAATCTGAGCCAGAATTACTTCGAAATAAATGGTGGAACCATTATTTTGGTATCCCATTTAGAGCAGAAAGAAAAACAGTGCAATCCGTTACGTTTATAGCGAAGAAAGGTTCGAAATCTGTCTTTGTAGCGAAAGAATCACAAGTAGTTGGAATGATTATTGATGGGATGTTTATAACAAAAGATGAAGTAGGAATGGAACATAAGACACTATATCCAAATGAACTTTTACTAATTGATAGAGGATATGGTAAGGAGATTTACAAGTATGAATGTGAATAGTAGATAGGGATAAGACGGGGATGGAGTATTGATTCTCTTTCCCTTTTTTCAAACAAGCAAGAATAGGAAGGTGGTTCACATGACATTACAAGTTCCAACAATATTAATTGGTTTAGGTGGAATCGGTAGTACTGTGACGCATCAAATATATGAAAAATTGCCTGAAGAGCGCCGGAAAAAGGTAGCAATGCACGTATTTGATACAGATGTGAATACATTAAGTAAATTTGATCATATTCGAAAGTTTAAGACACAAACAAGTTCTAGTAAAACGCCTAGGGAGTATATTGCGGGAGATCCAACGATCCCAGAGTGGTTTCCGATGGATCCGACTATACTTGATAAGCCATTAACAGAAGGAGCAGGACAGTTACGCGTCATTTCACGTTTAGCGTTACGTGCTGCGATGAAAGAAGATAAATTGACGTCTTTTTGGCAAGAAATCGAGAAAATTTTTCCGGTTACAAGTGATCAAACGGAATATGGTGTGCGTGTCATTATAGTAACATCACTAGCAGGCGGAACAGGTTCAGGGATGTTTCTGCAAATTGCATTATATTTACGTGAAATGCTTCGGAAGAAATTGCAGCATCATAACATTTTAATACGCGGTGCGTTTTTAATGCCGGATGTTTTAGTAAAGACGAGAACGGTTAGTGCGAAAGAATTTGAAACGGTGCAAGCAAATGGCTATGCATCGTTAAAAGAATTACATGCTATTACGCTCGGTTCTACTGGAGAATTATCAAAACGCGGTGGTGTAACAATTGAATTAGAGTATCGCCCTGATCAAGTAGATGAAGACGGAAGAACGAATCATACAATTAAACAACATCATTTACCGTACAATTATTGTTTCTTATACGATTACGAAAATCTACATGGACACCATTTACACAATTTATCAGACTATATGGAACAGATGGCAAATACAATTTATTTACAGTTATTTAGCCCGATGTCTACAAGTCATTTTGCACAAGAAGACAATCAAATTCAGCAATTAGCAGAATCAAGTGGAAAAGGACGATATTGCGGGGCAGGAACGGCAAAACTCATTTATCCATATGAGCATGTGTTAAAATATTGTGCTTTAAAATGGGCGGTGCAAGGTTTAGATGAATCGTGGCTGCATTTAGATCAACTGTTTCAAGAGAAGAAGCAAAGATACGACCAAGATGTAAAACGTGGGATGCAGCGTGAAAAGCCGGAGAGAGGTAAAAGTTATTTAGAGGACTTGGAGCATCTTGCTACCCGTCCAGAGCAAGCTCATATTTTCTATAGACAAATGTACAATGAAACACGTGAAGGAGCAGAGGGTGGTAAGCTCGGAGTTGCGAAATCAAAACTGTTTTTAGAAGCTGTAGAAAGTTATGTACAACGAACGGTGCAAAAAGATGAGGAATTAAATCGTCTGCAACATGAGTGTAAAATTTCAGCTGCGAAACTGAAAATGATGGAACAAATGAAAGGTGAAGTGGCAAGAGTGGATCATGCGGTTCGCTTATATGCATATGCGATTCCGAGCCGTGTACATGAACATGTAACGACACTTTTATATGACATGATTGAATCAGACCGCTTTTCACCAAGTGGTTCTGAAGGGCAGTCCTATCAATTAAATACATGGTTTTTAAAGAAAACAGATCCAGTTCACCCAGTAGCAGCACGTTTTATGTTATATGAAATTCGAAAACAGTTAGTAGAAAAAATGAATCGATTACATGAAAATAATGAACAAAAGCGTAATGTAATTCAAAACTACGATAAAAAATTTAATGTAGGTAATATCGATGGCACGGTAACGGCTGTACGCCGAGTAGAAATTGCTCAACAACAAGGCTGGTTCGGAAAAATGATTAATAATCAGCAACGTTTATTCAAAAGAGAATTTGAAGACATCGTAACGCAATATGTACACAAATTAAATGAATATCGAAAAGAAATGCTATTAGAACTTGTGTATCAATCGCTATATCAGGCAGTTAATAAAATGATTCAATATTGGGAAAGATTTTTTGATAATTTACATGAAACACGTGAAAATT
This sequence comes from Bacillus sp. AR8-1, assembly GCF_008042345.1. Taxonomy (NCBI): domain Bacteria; kingdom Bacillati; phylum Bacillota; class Bacilli; order Caryophanales; family Bacillaceae; genus Bacillus; species Bacillus sp. AR8-1. The sequence goes on along the minus strand of NZ_QNUB01000080.1, from coordinate 1,662 downwards.
TATTGTTTGAAATCCAAAAGCGCAGTAAGGAATTTGAAGGGAAAACAAACCCGACGAATGTTTATGTATTAGCAGAGGAACAGCTGCAAGAAAAGATATGGCAAGATATGCAGCAACATTTAAATTTAGGTGTACTACCGAAAGATATATCAGCGGAAATTTATATGAGTTTGTATGGGGAATATTGTCGTGATGCGAAAACAGAAGAGATTCAGTCGAAAAAGGTAGAGGATTTCTATCGCGAACATATACTGAGCTATTGTTATGACGAACTGCAAGTACGCTATCGTGATAAATTAGAATTGAATATTATTGAAGCGTTGCGAAAAGAAGCAGATTATAAGAAACGTGATCGCGATGAATACGTGCGTGAAAAAATTGAAGACCTGTTCCATTTAGCAAGTCCATTCATTCCGAAAGTTGCTCATCATAGGGAATTACAATATTGGGGTATACATCCTTCTTTAAAGAAAGAGCTACAAGAGGAATTGATTCAAGAAATGTTTAAAGAAAAAGATACAGTACACGAAGCCTTTTCGCCATTTGAAGTGATCTGTTATCGAGCACATTATGGCTTATCGCTGCAAGATTTTCCTAAATTATCATCAGGACATATTTCAAACGGATTTATGAATGATAAAGGGGACTATTTCCAATCGTATTATCGCCGTGTAAACAAATTAAATAGTAAAAAATCTAGTTTAACGCCGCATTTAGATAAGTATTGGCACTTACCAGCCTTTATGCCAGATTTGAATGCGACTCAAACAAAATTAGATTATGATAAATGTAATCGTGCATTACTATACGCATATATGTATCGCTGGATTAGTTTAGTTGCTGTTGATGGACAGTTTGTGTATCAATATAACGGTGTGGGACGTAGCTTTTTAATTCAGTCGATGGGAAAAAATATTTCAAGCGAAAGTTATAAATTACACAGAGCATTGCTTCATAATCCGTTTATTTATGAAAACATCTTGTCACGATTTGAAGAAGAGCAAGAAAAGGCGATGATACAAGGTGGACATTTATATACACATCCGTTCGTATTAGGAGCCCAAGATGTAAGATGGCTTAGAAAAGAACATGTCCACAATCTTTTAGACATGATTTTAATGTATGACCGTGAAGCGAAGTATGATCCGACGTTAGAAGAAACATCAGATGAATTATTAAGACTATTCCTTGATGAAATCGAGTTGTATTTCCAGAACTATTACGGTACAGGTGCTGATATGGTTGCAAAGAAAGAGAAAGAAATGTTTATTAAACAATTGTGGGATCGCTCGCATGCGAAAGGATATGTAGATCCAAATAGCGCTCCGTATAAAAAATGGCAAAATTTATTAAGTATTCAAGATGAAGAAGAAACGCCAAAAACGAATGTATAGTGAATGAAAAGGGAATCCTTAAAAGTGGCAATACAACTTTAGAAAAGAGGGATTCTGATGCCGTTTTTAGGAAGTGTATATCAAATATTTGGGTTATATCCGGAACTTTATTATGGGATGATTTCAGCAGAGTTGCAAGAGGAAGCTCAGGAGGAGCATCTTGAAAATAGTAGTGCAGAAGCTGAAGTGGAAGAATAAAAAAAGTGCAGATGAAAATCTGCACTTTTTTGTTAGTATTAAAATGGTGAAATAACCTCAAATTAATTAT
>NZ_QNUB01000008.1:65374-348980 GCF_008042345.1 Bacillus sp. AR8-1 | reverse complement strand
GAAGAAGAAAAAGCGAAAGCTAAGGCGAAGGCAGCAGCAGCTGCAAAAGCAAAAGCGGCGGCGTTAGCGAAACAGAAAAGAGAAGGGACAGAAGAAGTAACAGAAGAAGAAAAAGCGAAAGCCAAGGCAAAAGCGGCAGCACTAGCGAAGCAGAAAGCCTCGCAAGGTGATGGGAATTCGGGAGATGAAAAGGCCAAGGCAATTGCAGCGGCAAAAGCGAAAGCAGCAGCGGCTGCAAGAGCGAAGACAAAGGGAGCTGAAGGTAAGAAAGAGGATGAGCCGAAGCAGGAAGAACCGTCCGTAAATCAACCACATTTAAATCAGTATGTTGAGGCTATTAGGGAGAAGTTAGGAGAGGGTGCATTAGTAGATTCCTATATTAATAAATTGTCAAAGGATGTGCCAACTCTTGTGGTGGATCCCGCAAAATATTATGAAGTGATGGAGTCACTGCGATTCCATGAGGGACTTGCTTTTGATTATATGTCAGAGCTACATGCGACGGATTTTGTGACACATATGGAAGTGTATGTTCATTTGTTTTCATATGGCAAGAAACAATCGGTAGCGGTGAAGGTAAAACTAGACCGGGAAGCGCCGCAAGTCGAGTCTGTGACAGCGCTTTGGAAAGGGGCTGACTGGCCGGAGAGAGAAGCGTACGATTTGCTAGGCATTGTATTTAAAGGGCATCCGAATTTAACGCGTATTTTAATGCCAGATGATTGGGTAGGATATCCGCTTAGAAAAGACTATGAACCGTATGATGTGGAGGTGTAGCTATGATCCGTACGGAAGAGATGCTTTTGAATGTAGGACCTCAGCATCCGAGTACACATGGTGTGTTCAGGCTCGTAATTAAGATTGACGGGGAAATTATTAAAGAAGCTACACCGGTTATTGGGTATTTGCATCGCGGGACGGAAAAGATTGCTGAGAGCTTACAGTATACGCAAATTATTCCTTATACAGATCGAATGGACTATTTATCAGCCATGACGAATAATTACGTCATTTGCCATGCTGTAGAGACGATGATGGGGCTTGAAATTCCAGAGCGTGCCGAATATTTGCGAGTACTTGCGATGGAGCTAGGAAGAATTGCAAGTCATCTCGTTTGGTGGGGGACGAATCTTCTTGATATAGGAGCGGTCAGCCCGTTTCTGTACGCGTTTCGTGAACGAGAGATGATTATAAATTTATTAAATGAATTATGCGGGGCACGGCTTACTTTTAACTATATGAGAGTTGGTGGTGTGAAGTGGGATGCGCCAGATGGTTGGATTGAAAAGGTGGAAGAGTTTGTTCCGTATATGAGAGAGCAATTGGCAGGTTATCATGATCTTGTTAGCGGTAATGAGATTTTCTTAAATCGTGTGAAAGGCGTTGGTATATATAGCGCGGAAGAAGCGATTTCGTATTCTTTAAGCGGAGCAAATTTGCGGTGCACTGGAGTAAACTGGGATCTTCGCAAAGATGAGCCATATTCGATTTATGATCGTTTTGATTTTGATATTCCTGTTGGAAGCGTGGGCGATGCTTGGGATCGCTACGTTTGCCGAATGCAAGAAATCGAGGAGTCTTTAAAGATTGTTGAGCAAGCGGTTCAGCAGTTCCCGAAAGATGGAGCTGTACTGGCAAAAGTACCGAAAATTATTAAGGCACCTAAGGGAGAAGCGTTTGTACGTATTGAATCGCCGCGCGGAGAGATTGGTTGTTATATCGCTAGTGATGGAAAGAAAGAGCCGTACCGTTTGAAGTTTCGCAGGCCATCTTTTTATAACTTGCAAATTTTACCGAAGTTATTAAAAGGTGAAAATATCGCTAATTTAATTACGATTTTAGGTGGAGTTGATATTGTACTTGGGGAGGTTGATGGCTAATGATTGAGACGCTCTTACAATCACCTTCAAGCTGGACGAATTTCTTCATTTTTTTCGGATTAGCGGTGCTTCTACTATTTGCAGTCCTTGGCTTCGTTACATATGGAATTTTGGCAGAACGGAAAGTGATGGGGTTTATGCAAGGGCGGATTGGACCAAACCAGGTTGGAGGCCGATTCGGTTTACTGCAAACGGTAGCTGATGTTTTAAAACTATTATTGAAAGAAGATAGTATTCCGAAAGCAGCAGATAAACCGCTGTTTATATTAGCGCCTGTCATTGCATTTGCACCAGCATTTATGGTGCTTGCAGTTATCCCGTTCACTGATAAATTTCAATTTGCAGATATTGGAGTCGGGCTACTTTATTATATTGCTGTTTCCGGTATTACGACGATAGGTGTTGTAACTGGGGGATGGGCATCGAATAATAAATATTCCCTTTTAGGAGGGATGCGTGCGGCGGCGCAAATGATTTCTTATGAGATTCCGCTCGTAATGAGTGTAATTGGTATCGTTTTGTTAGCTGGTAGCCTGAATTTAAATGAGATTGTAGCGGCGCAGGAGAAGGTTTGGTACATTTTCGTACAGCCAATTGGCTTCGTCGTTTTCTTAATCGCAGCAGTTGCAGAGTTAAATAGGACGCCATTCGATTTGCCAGAAGCGGAGTCAGAACTTGTTTCTGGATACCATACGGAATACTCAGGTTTTCGCTGGGCGTTTTTCATGCTTTCAGAGTACGTATATTTCTTCGGGATGGCATCGTTAATTACAGTGCTCTTTTTAGGAGGCTGGAATCCAGTCATGTTTCTTGGATTTATCCCAGGTGCCGTATGGTTTGCTTTGAAATTTAGCAGTGTAGTCTTTCTATTAATTTGGTTCCGCGTCACGTTCCCGCGTATAAGAGGTGACCAGTTAATGGAGTTTGGATGGAAAGTATTATTGCCGATTGCACTTGCAAATATTTTCTTAACGGCATTGATTAAGGAGTTATTCTTCTAATCTATGAGGGGGGTGCCAGTAAGAGATGAAAGGACTATTTAAAGGATTAAAATATACATTAAGTAATTTGAGCAAGAAGAAGGTAACGTATGATTATCCAAATCAGCCGTTGCCGTTGCCAGACCGTTTTCGGGGGATTCAAAAATTTTATCCGGAGAAATGTATTGTTTGTAATCAATGCTCTAACATTTGTCCGACAGACTGTATTCAGTTAACAGGAAAGAAACATCCAGATCCTACGAAAAAAGGAAAAATTATCGACACGTATGATATTAATTTTGAAATTTGTATTCTTTGTGATTTATGTACAGAAGTTTGCCCGACAGAGGCAATTGTCATGACAAATAACTTTGAACTCGCGGAATATTCACGTGATGACTTATTTAAAAATTTGCAGTGGCTTGACGAAAACGACGAAAACGTCAGGAAGGAGAATAAGGCATGAATGGCGAGTTTGTAGCATTCTTTATACTATCCTTGTCTGCAATTATCGGCGGTGTTCTTATGTTGAACTTAACGAAAGTTATGCACATGATGCTAGCTCTCGTTCTGACATTTCTCAGCATTGCAGGTTTGTATTTTCTTTTATCAGCTGAATTTATAGGCGTTGCACAAATTTTACTTTACTCTGGTGCAATCACAATTATTATGATTTTCGGCATTATGTTAACGAAACATAACGCGGAAAATGAATCGCGTCTTACTCTTCGAAAATGGATTATCTTCTTTGCAGTTGTAGCATTTGGAGCGGTTATGTATTTCGCTGTTAATAATGTTGATTTTGCAAATGAAAGCACACAAGGAAGTTTACCTCTCCATGAAAACAACACACTTCAAATCGGTACGCTTCTCTATTCAAAATATATTATTCCATTTGAACTAACTTCAGTTATTTTACTTGTAGCACTCGTTGGCGCGATTATACTTGCGAAAAAGGACGAGAAAGAGGAGGATTCCAATGAGTAGCGTTCCGGCTTCTGCATATTTAACACTTGCGATTATTTTGTTTTGCATCGGTCTATTTGGAGCTTTAACAAAGCGGAATACAGTAATCGTATTAGTTTGTATCGAATTAATGCTGAATGCTGCCAATTTAAACTTAGTGGCGTTTAGTAAATTAGGCCTATTTCCGAATTTAACAGGTCAAATTTTCTCACTGTTTACGATGGCTGTAGCGGCAGCAGAAGCGGCGGTAGGACTCGCTATTTTAATTGCTTTGTATCGTAATCGTACGACAGTTCAGGTAGATGAAATGGATACGCTCAAAGGATAGCATTGTGACCGAAAAAGGGGGAAGGAAACAATGATCGATTATGCATGGCTCATACCGCTTTTCCCACTCGTTTCGTTTTTGTTACTTATTATATTCGGGAAGAAAATTAGAGAAGGAAGCAGCGTACTTAGTATTTTTTTCGTCTTTCTCTCCTTTATACTTGCGGTACTTGTGTTAATAGAAAGGTTTTCAGAAGCAAGCGTGAAGCATAAGTGGGTGTGGCTTAGAGCTGGAGATGTGGATATATCATTCGGCTTTGAGGTGACTGCATTAGGAGCTTTAATGTTATTTATCGTGACGCTTGTGAGTCTGCTTGTACATGTGTATTCGAAAGGTTATATGAAAGGTGATGAACGATTACCAACCTTTTACGCATATTTAGGACTCTTTACATTTGCGATGTTAGGGCTTGTTATATCAACGAATTTATTACAGCTTTATATATTTTGGGAATTAGTTGGCCTTGGCTCATTTTTACTTATCGGTTTTTATTTCTTTAAAGAAGAAGCGAAGGCTGCTGCAAAAAAGGCTTTTATTATGACCCGTATTGGGGATGTTGGTTTATTTATCGGGATGATTTTAATTTTTTGGTACGCAGGTAGTTTTGAATATGACGCAATATTTAGGGCGATTTATACAGGGGATTTACCTCCTTACATGATTACGATAACAGCGATATTAATTTTTATCGGGGCGATGGGGAAATCAGGTCAGTTCCCGCTTCATACGTGGTTGCCAGATGCAATGGAGGGGCCAACGCCTGTTTCGGCACTTATTCACGCCGCGACGATGGTTGCAGCAGGCGTATATTTAGTAGCGACGATGTTCCCTCTATTTTCAGCAAGTACAGTGGCGATGCAGACCGTGGCAATCGTTGGAGCTTTCACTGCAATCTTTGCGGCCTCTATCGGTCTCGTGCAAACAGATATAAAGAGAGTACTTGCTTATTCTACAGTTAGCCAGCTTGGATATATGATGCTTGCGTTAGGTTCTGCAGGTTATGTAGCCGGTGTCTTCCATTTAACGACACATGCTTTTTTTAAAGCACTACTATTTTTGGCAGCAGGAAGTGTAATTCATGCAGTGCATACGCAAAACATTAATAAAATGGGCGGTTTACAGAAGAAGATGAAAGTAACTGGTACGCTATTTCTAATAGGTACCCTTGCCATTAGCGGTGTTCCGCTCCTTTCCGGTTTTTTCAGCAAAGATGAAATTTTAGCGGCGACTTGGATGAATGGCAATTACGTTTTATTTACTTTAGCAGTAATAGCGGCGTTTTTGACAGCGTTTTATATGTTCCGCCTATACTTTCTTGTCTTTACCGGAGAAACGAAGACGAAGGAAGATGTGCATGAGTCGCCCCGCGTTATGACGTATCCAATGATTGTTCTCGGTGTTCTTGCGGTAGTGGCAGGATATATAAATACACCATGGTTTGGTACGTTTCTCGGAGATTGGTTGACGAAAGATGTAGGGTTTAAGGTTGAAGAAGCGCATGGGCCAGTTTGGATTATGATTGTTGCGACGCTCGTTTCATTTGCGGGAATCGCTCTTGCATATTTCATATATGGCAAGAAATCAATTTCTAGAGATTGGGCTGGGGGTACGGAAACCTCGCTTTATAATCTTTTGAAAAAAAAATATTATGTGGATGAACTATACAACATGACGGTGATCCCTATTACGAAAGGAATCGCTCATGTGCTTCGCTTATTTGAAGTGTATGTAGTCGAGGGAATTGCAGTTTTAATTGGAAGCGTAGTTAAAGGCACAAGTAATCTTGGATCGAAACTTCAAAACGGGAATGTACAAGTGTACGGTACCGTAACGGCGGTTTCGCTCGCTGTACTCGTTATTATTTTGCTCTATACAGGAGGGGATTTACGATGAATGATTTGTTGTTAACGTTCTTCATTTTTTCCCCGCTTTTAGGAATTTTATTGCTTGTACTAACACCGAAAAAGGAATTGCGTACAGTGCGGGCGCTTGGCTTATTTGGGACGGCACTTCCATTTGGAATCGCTATCGTCCTCGCTTGTACATATGCTTCTGGAAAGAGTTTGTCACTATTTGATGAAAAGGTGAAATGGATTAAGTTCGGGGATTTTACAGCGGTGGATAAAAGGTGGTTTTCTATTTATTACGAGCTCGGTATTGATGGTTTGTCGCTTGTTATGATGGTGCTGACGGCTCTTCTAGCGATGCTTGCAGCAATTGCAGCCTTTTCTATTAAAAGAAATTTAAAAGCATTTTATATGCTGTTACTCATGCTAGAAATAGGGATGCTCGGCGTCTTTGCTGCTCAAAATCTAATGTTGTTTTTTATCTTCTTTGAAATTACGTTGCCACCAATGTTCTTATTGATTGGGAAGTGGGGGAAATTATCGAGCGAAAAGGCTGCGTATAGTTATTTAATATATAACGGTATTGGCTCAGCTATTTTGCTCATTGTTTTCTCAATTTTGTTCGCGAAAACAGGTACAACAAATATTGTGGAGCTGAAAGAGATATTAAGAAGCGTAAGTGCAGAAGGAGAACTCATCATCCCAAGTAGCTTGCAGCTTGGTGTATTTATTTCCATAATGATTGCCTTTGCAATTAAACTACCTGTTTTTCCGTTGCACCGTTGGATGGTCAATGTGCACATAGAAGCGCATCCAGCTGTAGTTATGCTTCATGCTGGTGTTTTGCTAAAGATTGGAGCGTACGGTATTATTCGCTTTGGAAAAGGGCTATTCCCGGAATATTTTCACGATGTTGCAACGCTAATTGCGATATTAGGTGTAATTAATTTATTATACGGTGCCTTTTTAGCGCTCATCCAAACGGACTTTAGGAAAGTACTGGCTTACTCTAGTATTTCGCATATGGGAATTGTGTTAATGGGACTTGCGTCACTTAATGCACCGGGTACACAAGGGGCGTTATTTCAGGTTGTATCGCACGGTTTAATTGCAGCCTTGCTGTTTTTCTTACTCGGTGTTATAGAACAACGTTTCGGAACATCAGACATTACAGCGCTTGGTGGACTCGCAAAGAGTGTCCCAGTACTTAGTGGCTTCTTCTTAGCAGGAGGAATGGCATCGCTTGGATTACCAGGGATGTCTGGGTTTGTTAGCGAATTTCTTGCCTTTCTCGGTTTATTTCAAGGAGAGCCCGTCATTGCTGCAGTCGGTGTGATTGGCATCATTTTAACTGCTGTATACGTATTAAGAGCGACACTTCAAGTGACATTTGGAAAGAAAGAGTGGGAAGCAAAGTCTGATATACACGGATGGGAGTACGTCCCTGTTTTACTACTTATCTTTTGTATTATTGTAATTGGAGTTATGCCAGAGATACTAGGGGATCCGCTTCAAAATACATTGAAAACATTGGGGGTGAAGTAGGATGGATATGAATACGTTACTTAGCTTATCGTGGCATCTAATGGTGCCAGAATTTATTATTCTCGGGGCCGCCATCCTTCTTTCCATATGTGATTTGTTTTTTAAGCTGAATCATAGATATGTAGCTCTTGGTGCGATCGCTGCCATCGTATTAGCACTTGTGTCATTAATTACGCTATATAGCGAACCAGCTGGAGATATTTTAAATGGATCGTTTGTGTTAGATGGATTTTCAAAAGGGTTTAAAACGTTGTTATTAGGCGCCTCAGCTCTCATTTTATGCATCGCAATGAGCGATGATAAGAAGAATCCGATTGAAGATAAGGGCGAATATTATTACTTATTTTTAATGGCACTTCTTGGTGCGATGTTCATGGCTTCTAGTATTGACTTTATCACCCTTTTCGTTGGTTTAGAGTTACTTTCACTTTCTTCTTATATTTTAGTAGGAATACGAAAAAAGAACCGTGCATCAAATGAAGCGGCAATGAAATATGTCATTAGCGGAGGAATTGGAACGGCAATCACGCTCTTCGGAATGAGTTATTTATACGGTATTACAGGTTCAACTAACATTGTAGATATGCAAAAGGTACTCACTGGGGAGCTCGCTAGTGGTATTCAGTTATTGCTAGCTCTGGCATTTCTTTTATTGCTAGTCGGTCTCTCATTTAAAATTGCCACAGTGCCGTTTCATATGTGGGCACCTGATGTGTATGAAGGCGCGACTACACCTGTTACTGCCTTTCTTGGAACGATTTCTAAAATTGCTGGGTTCCTACTCATTATTCGTTTGTTCCTTATGGTTTTTGCAAGTGTATTAATACAAGGAGATATGCAATCTTTATATGGGCATATGAGTATATATATTGCGGTGCTAGCAAGTATTACTATGATTGTTGGGAATGTAGTCGCGTTAAAACAATACAACATAAAACGTTTATTTGCTTATTCAGGTATTGCGCATGCTGGGTATTTGCTCGTTCCACTTGTGGCATTATCACCATTTACGCTGGATAGCATGTGGTTTTATATGTTGGCATACATGCTTATGAATATAGGCGCGTTTGCCATTATCCACGGCTTAATCTTACAAAACGATAAGGAAAATATAACGATTTTTACCGGATTATATAAGAAATCACCATTTGCAGCGATCATGATGACAATCTTTATTTTATCGCTGGCCGGGATACCAGGGACGGCTGGCTTCATTGGAAAGATTAACATCTTTTTAGGCGCGCTTCATGTAGAGCCAGCACATTACGTACTAGCTTCGATTATGATGGGTACGACAGTTGTTTCATTCGTATATTATTTCCGTATTTTACAACAAATGTTTTTCCGCACCGGAGAGACAGAAGAGAGAATACGGTTACCATTAAATATAAAGGTTGTTATGAGCCTTTGTGCAATTTCGATTGTAATACTGGGGATTATGCCGATGATTGGGTACAATTTCTTTTATGAATATTTTCCATTAATGAAAGATTTCTTCTTCTTAGGGAACGTGGTACAATAGTGAAAATAAAAGGTGTGGAGTCAGTACTCTGCGCTTTTTATTTTGTGTTAACTTGTAATGTAGATATACGTTTTTTGAAAGAAAATCACGATGTAAAATGTAAGATGTCTATGTGCATTTGAAAAAGTGTGGCTCCTACTTATTATGGTATCGTTTTTATATTCTTTCATAAGTAGTAGCTGAGTAAAAAGGGGTCGATTTTTTGGCACAACTTTTAGGGCAACAAGCACTGATTGCCATTGTTTCGCATTTATTGTTTATTACCATTACGTGGTGGGCTTTGCAAGGCATTCACATTGAGCGTTTAATGAAGTCCGGAAAAGTGCTGCAGACGCGAGTATTACTCATCTTAATTACAATTGCAATTGGGACATCTGTAAGTAACTTTTTCCTTGATTATTTAGGCTATTCGAAGAGTTTAACGTATTTAGTAAAGTAAGTGTATAGAACCTCAAATCTCCGTTAACAATGGGGATAGGAGGGGATGAAATTGAAGCTTAAAGCCATTCTTATTGTTGCACTTAGTGTTGTTTTATTTTTGGTTGGATATAGAGAGATGAAACCGATAAGCGATGAACAGAAAATGGAGAGCATGATTAAGGCTTTAGAGAAAAATGATGCTAAAGTAGAAAAATGGTCATGGTTAGCTAGAGAAACAAAAACAATTTCTAATATACATACGTTTCAAAAGTTGTTAAACGATGTGAAGGACAAGGCAAATATTCAAAAGTGGGAAGTAGAGCAATCTCCAGATGGATATAAAGCTACATCCTATAAAAAGTTTGCTTCTCATGAAGAACGAGTAGTAGTAACTTGGAGTAAAGAAAATACTAAAGAAAACACTTTCATTATCTTTGAAGTAAGTGGGGCGAAATGGGACCCGAAGTATGTTCAAAAAGTAAATAAAATTTTTAGTGAAAAACCTATAATTTACACTTGTGTTCAAGGTGTACTGAATGATAAGATTGAAGGTGTTTTGCAAAATAAAACCAATCAGGTTTTGAAAGATCTTTCAGCAAGAGCGATCGAACAAGTAGAAGAAAGAGCATTTGTGTCAGTCTCCGCATACAATAAAAAGTGGGATGACGCTCTTTCAACAAATAGAGAGAAAATAAATGTGCAAATAGCAATACGTTCTACAGACAACAAAGATACAATTGTGGTTGGCACACCGATCATAACTTCTGAGTATTGAGTGAATAGATACTGAAAAAAGGACACGGAGGGGAATAATTTGGAAAAGATCATCGTCCGTGGCGGAAAGCGGTTAAACGGCACAGTGCGTGTTGAGGGCGCAAAAAATGCTGTATTACCTATAATCGCTGCAGCCCTATTAGCGAGTGATGGAAAGAATGTACTATCTGAAGTACCAGTTTTGTCTGATGTATACACAATTAATGAGGTATTACGTCATTTAAATGCTGAAGTCGTATTTGAAAATAATCAAGTAACAATCGATTCTTCTAAAGAACTAAACATTGAAGCACCATTTGAATATGTACGTAAAATGCGTGCATCTGTTCAAGTAATGGGACCATTATTAGCACGTAACGGTCGTGCTCGTATTGCACTTCCTGGTGGATGTGCAATCGGTTCACGTCCAATTGACCAACATTTAAAAGGCTTCGAAGCAATGGGAGCAAAAGTACAGGTTGGTAACGGTTTTGTTGAGGCATATGTTGAGGGAGAACTAAAAGGAGCTAAAATCTACTTAGACTTCCCAAGCGTAGGCGCGACAGAAAACATTATGTCTGCAGCTACATTAGCAAAAGGGACAACAATTCTTGAAAACGCAGCGAAAGAACCAGAAATCGTTGACTTAGCTAACTTCTTAAATGCGATGGGAGCGAAAGTACGCGGAGCTGGAACTGGAACGATTCGTATCGAAGGCGTTGATAAATTATATGGTGCAAACCACTCTATTATTCCTGACCGTATTGAAGCGGGAACATTCATGGTTGCAGCAGCAATTACTGGTGGAGACATCTTAATTGAAAATGCTGTACCTGAACATTTACGCTCAATTACAGCGAAAATGGAAGAAATGGGTGTTAAAATTATTGAGGAAAACGAAGGTGTACGTGTTATCGGCCCAGATAAGTTAAAAGCGGTTGATATTAAAACTATGCCTCACCCAGGTTTCCCAACAGACATGCAATCACAAATGATGGCATTATTACTACAAGCTGATGGAACAAGCATGATTACAGAAACGGTATTCGAAAACCGCTTTATGCACGTTGAAGAATTCCGTCGTATGAATGCTGATATTAAAATTGAAGGTCGTTCTGTTATTATGAACGGTCCAAACAGCTTACAAGGTGCTGAAGTAGGCGCAACTGATTTACGTGCTGCAGCTGCATTAATCTTAGCTGGTTTAGTATCAGAAGGTTATACTCGTGTAACTGAGTTAAAACATCTTGACCGTGGTTATGTAGATTTCCATAAGAAATTAGCTGCATTAGGTGCAACTATTGAACGTGTAAACGAAAAAGTAGAAGAAGTGAAAGAACAAGAAGTTTCTGATCTTCACGCTTAATTGAAATAGTCTCTATGTCTTTTGACATAGGGGCTATTTTTTTTGGGTTATTACTGTTATAGTCAATAAATTCTATACTTATGCACGTACCAGTAAAAATATTTAGAAAATTTACGTTTTATGCTCTTCCTCCTTAAGTATGTTCTAAAAGAAAGAGTTGTTCCATAAGAATGAATGGAGTAAAGCTTTTATATTGGGGGAAAATAGGATGAAATTTTCAAAGCCACTTTTTATTACAGTAGCGCTCTTAATAGCGCTCGTTATCATTGTACCTGCAGCCCTTGTTATCCCATTTGCGAAAGCAAAAGTAGGGGAAGAAACGGCCGCTAAAACTCCTCCAGCGATAGAAAGTATACCAGCTCCAGGAAAAGTAGATACAGCTGTTCAAGTTGCTGTATATCGTGAGAAACAAAAGAAGGTAGAATCATTACCTATGGAGGAGTATGTGACCGGTGTAGTAGCTTCTGAGATGAATGCCAGTTTTGAAATAGAGGCGCTAAAGGCGCAGGCATTAGCAGCGAGAACATTCGTGGTGCAACGTATGCTGAGCGGAGGAAAGAAAAACAATGCGGACGTGACAGATACGGTGAAAGATCAAGTGTACAAAAGTAAAGAAGAATTGAAGAAACAATGGGGTAATAACTACGAAAATAATTTGAAGAAAATCGAAGAAGCTGTTTCGAAAACAGCAGGACAAGTTTTAACGTATGATGGAAAACCAATTTCAGCATCCTTCTTTTCAACGAGTAATGGCCGAACAGAAAATGCAGCTGACTATTGGGGAAATGATTATCCGTACTTGAAAAGTGTAGATAGTCCGTGGGATCAAGCCTCTCCAAAGTTTACGAGCGAGCAAACATTTACAGTAGCTGATTTTCAAAAACGTCTCGGTGTGAAAGTGCTAGCAGACGGGAAGGTTGGAAACATTAAAGACCTTACGGAAGGAAAGCGCGTAAAGGATGTAGCTTTTCAAGGAAAAACATTAACAGGAAAAGAAGTTCGTGAAAAGTTAGATTTACGTTCTTCTGATTTCACGTGGAAACAACAAGGAGATAAAATCATCGTTACGACGAAAGGCTTCGGTCACGGCGTTGGTATGAGTCAATACGGGGCGAACGGCATGGCAGCGGAAGGAAAGAAATATACAGATATCGTCGCTCATTACTATAAAGGCGTTGAAATAAAGACGATGAATGATTATGAAGGAAAATTGATGGTGAAGAAATAGGTGTCAGAACTCTGGCACCTATTTTTTCTGTTTAAAATATCATAATTTTCCATTAACTGTTTGATATAATAGGATAAAAAGGCATTTGGGGGAAATGAAATGGCGTTACTAGAGTTGAAACAATTAGGGAAGGCGAACCAGTTACCGGCAATTGAGCTAGAGGTGGAGAAGGGACAATGTATTGTTTTGCAATGCAATAATCATACAGCTAAAGTGTTACACCGTATCATTATTGGTGAAGAAGAGGCGTCGACTGGCAATGTACTGTTTGAAGGGGAAGCAATTGGAAAGAAAAATTATTCCCGCATCGGTTTTTGTTTTTTGAAAGATGAGGCATATGATCGTTTGAAGGTGAAAGAATACTTCAAATTTCTATTAGGGCTTTATGAATCAAAGATAAGTATAGAAGAAGTTGTGCAGTCTGTTGGTCTCCTAGATAAACTAAACGTTAAAATAGAAAAATTATCATTTTCAGAGAAACGCCGTCTTCATATCGGGCGAGTGATGATTCATAATCCGGATTTAGTTATTTTGGAAGAGCCAGGGCAAAATGTAGATATAGAGAGTACGGTTATTATTCGAAAAGCAATCATGAAAATGAAAGAACAAGGAAAGGCGATTTTTATTACGTCATCTTTCCTATCGGATGCCCTTTCGTTAACGGAAGATGTATATATACTAAACAATGATGGTGTGAAAAAAGTAGAAATTGAACAAGAGGAAGCAGAAAAAGTCGATGAAGAGAAGGTCGTTCAAATAATTCCGCAAATGAAGTTAGAAAGAATACCTGCGAAAGTGAACGATAAAATCATTTTACTTGATCCGATGGAAATCCATTTCATTGAAACGCAAAACGGAGTGACACATATTCACGTTCGTGAAGGGGATTTTGTATGTGCATTAACATTAAGCGAACTAGAAGCGAGATTAACAGGTTTTGGTTTCTTTAGATGTCATCGCTCGTATCTTGTGAATTTACAAAGAGTACGAGAAGTGATTACATGGACTCGTAACAGTTTCAGTTTAATTTTGGATGACGAAAGAAAAAGTTCAATTCCGCTTTCAAAAGGACGCATGGATGAATTAAAAGGTGTGATTGGGCTATAAAAAGTGCTCCAATAAGCTCAACATACGATTCATTCACCGGTAAAAATACTCCTTTTACCGGTATTTTACTGCGTAAACCCTTTGTTTTTCATATGATTGAGTCAAGAAAAGCGAAACAAACAAACGAAAAGCGCTAAAGCGACTTTCATCTATAAAGAAGAAAAACAAAGGGGATGAAGAAATGACATTGGCAATTGAAATGAAAGATGTAATGAAAAGTTTCAGTGGAAAAACGGCACTTCGAAATGTAAATATTGAGGTGAAGCAAGGAGAGATATTCGGATTCCTCGGACCGAGTGGATCTGGTAAGACGACAACAGTAAAAATTTTAACTTCTCAATTGCTTCATAGTGTTGGAACGGTAAGAGTATTAGGGAAAGATATTACAGGACCAAGTAGCATCGATTACAAACGAATTGGTATTTTAACAGATAACAGCGGCTTATATGAAAGACTTAGCATTTATGATAACTTACTATTATTTTGTGACTTATACGATTGTAAAAAAGAACGAATCAATGAAGTACTAGCGCAAGTAAATTTATTAGATGATAAAAAAACACTAGTAAAGAAACTATCAAAGGGAATGAAGCAACGCGTCACACTAGCAAGAGCAATCCTTCATAAACCAGATATCCTCTTCTTAGACGAACCAACATCTGCACTCGATCCAGTAAACGTACAAAACATTCATAAAATCTTAAAAGACTTAAATGAAGAAGGAACGACGATTTTCTTAACGACTCACAACATGGATGAAGCAGAAACGCTTTGTAACCGCATTGCCTTCCTTTGTGGCGGAGAAATTGTAGCGCTGGATACGCCAGAGAACCTACGCTTACAATACGCTAAGGATCAAATACAGGTCGTATTAAAAGATAAACAAAAAGAAGTAGTGCAAAAAGATGAATTAGGCGCAAAACGTATTTCAGAATGGATGAAAAAGGGCGAACTGTTATCTATTCATTCACACGAACCAACGCTAGGCGATATCTTTATTGAAGTTACTGGGAGGGGATTATAATGACATTTTCAATGAGACGTGTATCAGCTATTTTTAGAAAAGAAGTACAAGATTTTAAGACAAATTCACAAGTGTTGTTAATGGCATTTTTACCAATTATACTTTCATTTTTGTTTAGCAGATTTGGAGTGGGAAAGGAAATGTTAGGCATTACTACTATAACGGCCTTCCTATTTGTCGCAGGCTTTGTTCAATCTATGGTAATTGCAGAAGAAAAAGAAAAACATACATTACGTGTATTAATGCTATCACCGGCATCTTCGGTTGAAGTTCTACTTGGAAAAAGTATATTAACAGCATGTTTGACATTGGGCATTTGTATTGTGAACTTATTTATTTTGGATCAATTCAGTGGAAATCTATTATTGCTAGGATTTATTTTCTTATGTGGAACAATTCTATTTATTGTGATTGGAACAATGATTGGATTGTTAGCTGCATCTGTACCACAAACATCAATAATTGGAATGCCGATATTAATGACGATGTATTTGGCTGTACAGTTTGAGCCGATGGTTGAAAATAAAGTAATTAAGACGATGATTGGATATCTTCCAACATCTCATATTGTGAAAGCACTTAACAGCTTAGTAGGTGGAGCGGGATTTAGTAGTATTAGTGGGCATGTATTAAATGTTGGAGTGTGGCTTATTATTGCGCTTATTGCATGTTTAATCGTATATAAAAAGAAACAAATGGACTAAAAACTGGGCCGAAACGCTCAGTTTTTTCTTTTTTCTATCATTTCCTCGGAAATTTTACATTTCTTATACATATTTTTACAAATTTTGTCGAAAAGTAATTAGTTATACGTTGTATAGGATACGTGAATATTGTTCAAAATGATTGCTGAGGTGATGATGGAATGCGAGGAAGAAATAATAAAAAGTCGCAAAAGGTAGTACATTTATTTCAAAAAAGATGGGTGTTTCCGGCACTATACATTGCTTGTGCAGCGGTAATCTTAATGGTTGCGCTATGGTTCCAAGGAGCTAATCCGAAGAAGACTCCAAACCACGATCAAGCAACACCGTATACACAATCGGAAGATCCAGCAGTACCAGTAACGAAATCTTCAGAAGTAGTGAAAATGCCAGCTGCCGCGAATGCGGAAGTAGTCGTACAAAAGAAATTCTATGAAGATGCAGCAACTGAGGCGGAACAAGAAAAAGCACTTGTCTTTTATAACAACACATATTCCCCAAACAAAGGAATTGACATTGCTGCGAAGAATGGAAAAGAATTCAATGTTGCCGCTGCTTTAAGTGGTACAGTAACGAAAGCTGAAAAAGATTCACTTCTTGGTTATGTTGTAACAGTTGATAGTGGAAATGGTGTAGCGGTATCTTATCAAAGCTTAGGCAGTGTGAAAGTAGAAAAAGGTGCAAGAGTTGCACAAGGTGAAGTATTAGGAACATCCGGTCTAAGTGCAATGAATAAAGAGGCAGGCTCTCACGTTCACTTTGAAGTACGTAAAGACAATGTGGCTGTGAACCCTGAACGTTACTTAAATAAATCAGTAACAGAAATTAAAGCTGATGCAGGTGCTGCAAAGGCTACGAATGCTTCTGGTAAAAAAGCTGACGACAAATCTCAAAAAGAAGAGAAGTCAACGAGCACGAAACCAGAAAATAAAACAGAAGACAAGTCTCAAAAAGAAGAGAAATCAACAAGCGGTTCAACTAGTGACAAAAAAGAAGAACCGAAGAAAGAAGAAAAATCAACAAACGGTTCTACAGAATCATCTAACGATTCTTCTTCACAAGAATAATAAAGTGAAAAAATCAGTTCCCACTAGGGGAGCTGATTTTTTTATTTTTATATAAAAATACTCAATTTCGAGAAAAAAGTTGTAAAAACAAGGAAAAATGACGAGATTCTCGAATATATATTACAAAAGGGAGGGGATACTGTGTCATTTTTGTTTGTTCTGTCGACTGCTATTATTTTATTGTTTGTTTTATTCACTTTATATTATTATATTGCCGGTAAGAAAGAGGTTCCCCACCATCAGTTGTTAGAAGAAGAATTGGAACGAGAAGAATGACGCCTTTTATACAAGGTGTCATTTTTTTTGGCCATAATAGTCAGTTTTAACGTATTTCTCACAAAAAAACGTAATTTTTCTTAACTTAGTCCGCAAAAATAGTGAACATGTAGCATATATCAGTAGTGCGGGCAATACAATGGTATAAACCAAAGCAAAGAGAGTGTTTGAGGTGAGAAATCGTGAATCATTTCATTATAAATCCAAGAATGTTTAACGCTTACAAACAGCACTCACACTTACTTCTTAGTCGTATGCAGCGAGGCTCATTTCACCCTTCTCACATCCAAATTAGGGAGGCGAGTGGTGTGCACGATTACATCAAAGAGAGAACTATCAAGATTGGTAAGTATATCGTGGAGACAAGAAAGACAGTGCGTGTCATTGCAAAGGAATTTGGGGTATCAAAGAGTACAGTCCATAAAGATTTAACAGAACGTCTACCAGAGATTAATCCAGAGCTCGCAAATGAAGTAAAAGAAATTCTTGATTATCATAAGTCTATTCGTCATTTAAGAGGTGGAGAAGCAACAAAACAAAAGTATAGAAAAGAAGATGTAGAGAAGCCTGTACGTCAATAATGTTACAGTAGCAAACATTCCGTTCACATTCGGTAATATTTTTCAGAAGAATTCTTTTTGCGAATATTACGTTTCTGTTAAATTTATGATAAAATCAGAAATTAGGTGAAAAGAATTCGGGTGTAACCTGATTTTGAATATCGAGGAGGAAAAAACGGGAATGTTTGCGCGAGATATCGGAATTGACCTAGGTACGGCTAACGTATTAATTCATGTTAAAGGTAAGGGTATTGTATTAAATGAGCCATCTGTTGTGGCCATTGATCGTAATAGTGGTAAAGTATTAGCAGTCGGTGAAGAAGCGAGAAGTATGGTGGGACGTACGCCTGGTAATATTGTAGCAATTCGTCCACTTAAAGATGGTGTAATCGCAGATTTCGAAATTACAGAAGCAATGTTAAAGTATTTCATTAACAAATTGGACGTAAAGAGCTTCTTTTCAAAACCTCGTATTTTAATTTGTTGTCCAACAAATATTACATCAGTAGAACAAAAAGCAATTCGTGAAGCTGCTGAACGTTCAGGTGGTAAAACAGTATTTTTAGAAGAAGAACCAAAAGTAGCCGCAGTTGGTGCTGGTATGGAAATCTTCCAACCAAGCGGTAACATGGTTGTTGATATTGGTGGAGGTACAACAGATATCGCTGTACTATCTATGGGTGATATTGTTACCTCTTCCTCTATCAAAATGGCTGGCGATAAGTTTGATATGGAGATCTTAAACTATATTAAACGTAAGTATAAGCTATTAATCGGAGAACGTACTTCAGAAGATATTAAAATTAAAGTTGGTACAGTATTCCCAGGTGCACGTAGCGAAGAGCTTGAAATTCGCGGACGTGACATGGTAACAGGCTTACCACGTACAATTACAGTATGCTCTGAAGAAATTACAGAAGCATTAAAAGAAAATGCAGCTGTTATTGTACAAGCTGCAAAAGGCGTATTAGAGCGCACACCACCAGAATTATCTGCAGATATCATCGACCGCGGTGTTATTCTAACAGGCGGTGGAGCTTTACTACACGGTATCGACATGCTTCTAGCAGAAGAGCTAAAAGTACCAGTATTAATTGCTGAAAACCCAATGCACTGCGTTGCGGTTGGTACAGGTATTATGTTAGAGAATATCGACAGATTACCAAAGCGTGCTTTGAGATAATTTGAAAGAACTAAGGCTAATGCCTTAGTTCTTTTTTTCGTTTTTATATTTTTTTATTTTGTTTTTTTGCGAAAATGGAAGGAAAATAGAGAAATATGAAGGAAACAGGTAAAATATTCATATATATGGTTAAATTTAATATTTCCTTAATTGAAAACGTTTATAATATAATGAGTCGAATACGACATTAAGGCAAATAATGTTTCAATACATATTGCCTTTCCCTAATTTGGGCATACACTCCTTTCCACCTCCGTGTCAGTTGCAAAAATGTGCAACTATTTTAATGGAATAGAGTGTGTGCATTTTTTTTTAGGAAGTTGTGCTAAATATAAAATGTTACTTTGTAATGACAAACAATAAACAAAATGGGATAATAGCAATATGTCCAAGTGGTAAGACCAATATTACAAAAGGGGCGATTGTTACATGCTAAATATAGAACAAATTAAAGAAATCATTCCTCACCGCTATCCATTTTTACTTGTTGATAAAATATTAGAAGTAGATGAAGGAAAAAGAGCGGTTGGGATTAAAAATGTATCCGCAAACGAAGAATTCTTTAACGGACACTTCCCTGACTATGCAGTTATGCCTGGTGTACTTATTGTAGAAGCATTAGCACAAGTCGGAGCAGTTGCAGTATTAAAGAAAGAAGAAAACCGCGGAAGACTTGCCTTCTTCGCAGGTATCGACAATTGCCGTTTCAAAAAACAAGTACGCCCAGGTGATCAGCTTCGTCTAGAAGTAGAAATGACACGCGTACGCGGCCCAATTGGAAAAGGAAAAGCAATCGCAACAGTAGATGGTGAAGTTGCATGTGAGGCAGAAATTACATTTGCGATTGGTGATAAAAAAGAATAGATAGTACTAAAAAATCTCCTTGTAAAAAGACAAGGAGATTTTTTTAATTTCTGCTATATAACGATGAAACGATAATATACAAACTAATCAGAAAATTACTTGTAAATAGATGGCAATTACCATATACTTACTTTATTGTTTATCTAGAAAACAGGATAAGTGATAAAGGTAATAAAGAAATAAGGGCATTGTCATATTGTTAAGGTACTTAAATAAGACAAAGTAGAATGTTATTGATTATGATGAAATGTGGGGAAATCAGCAAGAATATTAATTAGACGTATGAAATCGAGCATAAGAGAGAGAAAAGGGAAATGTCGCATTTCACAAAAGGAGATTATGAATATGTTCGGGAGAAAGAAAAGAAAACCATTACGACAATTAATTACACATAAAGAGCCTAAATCGCGTATTACAGAACAATACCGTAACATTCGTACAAACATTGAGTTTACATCTGTAGATAATCATGTTCGTTCTATTATTGTTACTTCAGCAGATCCAGGTGATGGGAAAACAACAACAATCGCAAACTTAGCAGTTGTTTTCGGACAACAAGGAAAGAAAGTTTTATTAATTGGAGCTGACTTGCGTAAGCCGACGATACAAAACTTATTTGCCGTTCATAGTTCAAATGGGTTAACGAACTTATTATCAGGACAAGCAAAACTTATGCAATGCATTCAAAAAACAGATATAGAGAACGTATATTTAATGGCAGCAGGTCCAATCCCGCCAAACCCAGCAGAACTATTAGGGAGCCGGGCAATGGACGAGGCGTTGCTAGAAGCGTATAACATGTTTGATATTATATTAATTGATACACCACCTGTCCTTGCGGTTACAGATGCACAAATACTTGCGAATAAATGTGATGGAATTGTACTCGTTGTACGAAGTGAAAAGACGGAAAAAGATAAAATCGTAAAAGCGAAACAAATATTAGATAAAGCATCAGGAAAACTACTAGGTGTTGTTTTGAACGATAAAAGAGAAGAAAAAGAACAGTATGGTTATTACTAAAATATGAAAAGCCGACAAAAAATGTTGGCTTTTTTGTTGTCTGAAAATTATTTATCAAGTTATACATTGTAAAAAGCATGATATGATAAAATTTTTGGGAAATCATTGGAATGTGTTGTCATATTTAAGATTATTTTGTAAGATTAAACTTGTTTCTTGTGAACAAATATAGAACTGAATTATTAAAAATAAAAAATGTAAGATTTATATGTTATAATTTTTCCTATGTGTAAATTTTAGAAAGTTGGAGGAACCTATGGAAGAAACAATTAGTTTAAAAGAGTTATTTCATATCTTAAAAAAACGTTTAGCAATGATCCTCGTAATCGCCTTTGGTGCAGCTATTGTAAGTGCTATCATTAGCTTTTTCTTCATGACACCAATCTATCAATCTTCGACGCAAATTCTTGTTAACCAGAAGAAACAAGAGGGTGCAATGTTCCAAGCTGGTGAAATTCAAACGAATATTCAATTAACGAATACATATAAGGTTATCATTAAAAGTCCAGTAATCTTAGAACAAGTGAATGAAAAATTAAATTTAAATATGACATCTCAAGCGCTAACAGGAAAGATTAATGTTGCAAATGAAAAGGATTCACAAGTAATCTCTGTAACAGCTGAGGATAAAGATCCAAAACTAGCTCGTGATATTGCTAATGCAACTGCAGATGTATTTAAAGGTGAAGTTGCAAAAATTATGAATGTCGATAATGTAACAGTATTATCTAAAGCAGAAGTTGCAGAAAATCAATCTCCAATTAAGCCAGCGCCTATGCTTAATGTAGCGATTGCTTTCATTGTTGGTTTAATAGCTTCAGTTGGTCTTGCATTCTTATTAGAATACTTAGATAACACGGTTAAAAAAGAAGAAGATGTAGAGAACTTACTTGGCTTACCAGTATTAGGAATTGTAGCTCGTATGGATGAAGAAACAATGAACGTGAAATCACACGCTCCATCATCAAGAAAAGTGAGGGGACAAACAATTGGCTCTTAATTTATTTAAAAAGAAAAAGAATCATCGTCAACGCCGTCAATTAATTGCTCATCAACAACCGAAATCACCAATTTCAGAACAATATCGTAATATTCGAACGAATATTGAATTTGCAGCTATTGATACGAATTTACATTCATTAATGGTAACATCTGCTAACCCGAGTGAGGGGAAAACGACTACGACAGCGAATATGGCAGTTGTTTTTGCTCAACAAGGAAAAAAAGTATTATTAATTGATGCAGATATGCGTAAACCAGCAATGCATCAAATGTTCCAAGTAGATAACATTTTTGGACTCACGAACGTACTAACACATAGTGAACGCTTAGAAAAATGTGTACAAACGACATCTGTAGACAATTTACACTTTTTAGCTTGTGGTCCAATCCCGCCAAACCCGGCCGAATTGTTAGGTTCAAAATCAATGAAAGAACTTCTTGGACAAGCATATAGTATGTACGATCTAGTTATTTTTGATATGCCGCCAATTTTAGCTGTAACCGATGCGCAAATTATGGCAAATGTATGTGATGCTTCTATTCTTGTTGTTCGTAGTGAATCAACAGAGAAAGAAACAGCGGTAAAAGCAAAAGGATTGTTAGAATCAGCTAAAGGTAAATTGTTGGGCGTTGTTCTGAATGATCGTAAACGTGAAGAAGGCTTATATTATTATTACGGTGCAAACTAATTAAAAGAGTGAGATATGGTTGAAACATATCTCCTTTTTTCCCTTGAATATGAGCGATATCTCATATTCAAGGGAAAAAAGATCTTTATAGGAGAGAGGGAGGATGAAACAAATGATAGATTTACATTGTCACATTTTACCTGGTATCGATGATGGTGCCCAGACAGTAACAGATAGTTTAGCCATGGCGCAACAAGCCGTTTCAGAAGGAATACATACAATTGTCGCAACGCCGCACCATCAAAATGGCAAATATGTAAATGAACGTACCTCAATTATTCATCACATAAAACAACTAAATGATGAACTACAACAACATAATATTCCACTTACTATTTTACCGGGGCAAGAGGTCAGGTTATATGGTGATTTATTAGAAGACTATGAGGCTGGTAAAATCGTTACTTTAAATGAAACAAATAAATACATATTCATTGAATTCCCATCAAATCACGTACCTCGTTATACCGAACAATTATTATACGAATTACGTGTAAAGGGAATGATTCCAATTATCGTTCATCCAGAACGTAATGCCGAGTTAATCGAGCGACCAGATAAGTTATATAACATTGTAAATAAAGGTGCATTAACACAAGTGACAGCAGGTAGTTTGCTTGGAAAGTTTGGTAAAAAGATTAAAAAATTCTCACTACAGCTTGTGGAACATAATTTAACACATATGATCGCATCAGATGCGCATAACACGACGTCGAGAGGATTTCATTTAGCAGAAAGCTATGAACTAATTGAGAAAGAATTTGGAATGAGTGTTATGAGTGATTTGAAAGAGAATCCATATTTATTAATTAGCGGGAAAGCAATTTATAAAGAAGATCCAGAACAAATTCGCCGTAAAAAATTGTTCGGTATTTTTTAAATAAAGAATGGGTGATGTCTCCTAACCGTTATCAATGGGGGCACTCGGTCGTGCTGTGGGTAGAAATTTTTATTTCGAACCTACCTTAGACGCTTGTCGTCGGGAGTATGACGTGAGGATGGGTTAGATGCCCATAATTTATTTCTAATAGAAACTCTACCTATGGAGTTATAACTATGACTCCATAGGTAGGGTTTTTGTTATTGTTACATATAAATATAATAATTTATTTTTGGGGGTACTAGATTTGAAAAAAGTAAGAAAAGCAATTATTCCAGCTGCTGGACTGGGGACAAGGTTTTTACCAGCAACGAAAGCGATGCCGAAAGAAATGTTACCTATCGTTGATAAACCGACAATTCAATACATAGTAGAAGAAGCGATAGAATCAGGAATTGAAGATATTATTATTGTTACTGGAAAAGGTAAACGTGCCATTGAAGATCATTTTGACCATTCCTTTGAATTGGAGCAAAGCTTACTAGAAAAAGGGAAGCATGAGATGCTAGAAAAAGTACAAGCTTCCTCAAAAATTAATATTCATTACATAAGACAAAAGGAACCAAAAGGTCTAGGGCATGCAGTATGGTGTGCACGTAAGTTTATTGGAAACGAACCATTTGCTGTATTACTTGGTGATGATATTGTGCAAGCAGAAACGCCTTGTTTACGTCAATTAATGGATCAATATGAAGGTACACAGTCGTCAGTTATTGGTGTACAAACAGTACCTGAAAACGAAACACATCGTTACGGTATTATCGATCCAATTGAACAAAGCGATCGCCGTTATCAAGTACGTCAATTTGTGGAGAAGCCAGTTCAAGGAACTGCACCATCAAATTTAGCAATTATGGGACGTTACGTATTAACGCCAGAAATTTTTATGTTCCTTGAAAATCAACAAACAGGTGCGGGTGGAGAAATCCAATTAACAGATGCCATTCAACGATTAAATGAAGTTCAACGTGTATTTGCGTATGACTTTGAGGGTACGCGTTACGATGTTGGGGAGAAGTTTGGATTTATTAAGACGACGATTGAGATGGCGCTACAAAATGAAGAATTAAATGTAGAGTTAATGAAGTATATGAAGGAACTTGTAAAAAAGGAAGAGGTACATTCATAAGAGAATGTCCTTTTTTATTATGAATAAGATAAGAATTATATAAAGAAGGGAACAGGTATATTGAGTTATCGAAGACGGCTCTCATTATTAATTTTATTAGATTCATTTATCGTATTAACTGCCGTGTATTTAAGTTATTGGTTTATACATCCAAATGTATTAAACAAAATTCCTATGACAGTAGTTATTAGTTCTATTACATTATTGTGTAGTCATCATGTTTTTGCAGCTATTTATAAGTTGTATAACAAGGCGTGGGAATATGCAAGTATTGGAGAGCTAAAGCAAATATTTAAGGCGATTACGCTATCAATTCTAGTAACAGCAATTGTTCAACAAATTATTAATCACGATATTTATGTTCGAATTTTAGCAATCGCATGGATGTTGCATTTACTATTAATTGGCGGTTCTCGCTTCGTATGGCGTATGTTCCGTGATACATATATTACAAAAGCTACTAATAAAAAACGAACATTAATTATTGGTGCGGGTTCAGCAGGAACGATGGTAGTACGTCAATTACAACATAATAAAGAAGCAGATTTATATCCAATTGCGTTTGTTGATGACGATAGAAATAAGCAAAAATTGGAGATTTATAATGTTCCAGTTGTTGGAACAACAAATCATATTCAAGAAATTGTAGAAGATAATGATATAGAACATATTATCATCGCTATTCCTTCTTTAAATAGAAGTCAAATCAATGAAATTTTTGAGAAGTGTAGAAAGACAAAGGCGAAAACGCAAATTGTACCGATGCTTGAAGATCTTTTAGATGGAAAACTCTCTGTTAATGAATTCCGTGATGTACAAGTAGAGGATTTATTAGGGAGAGAACCAATAAAGCTAGATGATGCAGGAATTGGAGAGAAGATTACAGGTAAAACAATTTTAGTAACAGGCGCTGGTGGATCAATTGGATCAGAAATTTGTCGCCAAGTGATGAAATATAAACCGGCTAAAATTGTTCTTTTAGGACATGGTGAGAACAGTATTTATAATATTGAGATGGAAATGAGAGTCACTTATAAAGATTCTGTGGAAATAACAACAGAAATTGCTGATATTCAAGATCGTCATAAAATCTTTGAAATAATGAAGAAGCATCAACCGTATATTGTATATCATGCGGCTGCACATAAGCATGTTCCTTTAATGGAACGTAATCCAGAAGAAGCTGTTAAAAATAACATTTTTGGTACGAAAAATGTAGCTGAAGCAGCAGATACGTTTAAAGTGAATACGTTTGTTATGGTTTCTACAGATAAAGCTGTAAATCCGACAAATGTAATGGGGGCTACAAAACGATTTGCAGAAATGATTGTGCAACATATGGCATCTGTAAGTACTAGTACGCGTTTTGTTGCGGTTAGATTTGGTAATGTTCTTGGAAGTAGGGGAAGTGTAATCCCACTATTTAAGAAGCAAATTCAAAAAGGCGGACCTGTAACAGTTACTCACCCTGATATGATTCGTTACTTTATGACAATACCAGAAGCTTCTAGGTTAGTAATTCAGGCTGGTACATTAGCTAGAGGTGGAGAGTTATTTGTTCTCGATATGGGAGATCCAGTGAAGATTGTTGATTTAGCTAAAAACTTAATCACTCTTTCGGGTTATTCTATTGAGGAAATTGGAATCGAATTTACTGGATTAAGACCAGGCGAGAAAATGTATGAAGAGTTATTAAATGAAGGTGAGATTCATCCAGAGCAAATATTCCCTAAAATTCATATAGGAAAAGCTGTTTTAATTGATCAAGGGATTTTAAGGCAGTTTATGAATGATTTTGAAGGAATTAGTAAAGAAGAAATAAGAGAACGATTATTAGATATTGCAAATAATAAAGTTAATCTTAAAAACTAATTTAAGGGAAGGAAGTTTTTTAAATGGGAGACAGAATATTTCTTTCATCACCACATATGAGTGATGAAGGTTATGAAATGCATTATGTTAAGGAAGCTTTCGATACTAATTGGATTGCGCCACTCGGGGAAAATGTAAATGGATTTGAAAGAGAATTAGCCGCAAAAGTTGGTTCTAAGGAAGCTGCAGCGCTATCTTCTGGGACAGCTGCAATTCATTTGGCTTTAAAAGCGGCAGGAGTAGGGGAGGGAGATATTGTTTTCTGCCAAACACTTACATTCTCGGCTACTGCAAACCCTATCATTTATCAGAATGCTACACCTGTTTTCATAGATAGTGACTATGAAACTTGGAATATGTGTCCTAAAGCTTTGGAAGAGGCTTTTAAAAAGTATCCGAACGTAAAGGCAGTTATAGTAGTCCATTTATATGGTCTTTCTGCGGATATGGATAAGATTGTTGAACTTTGTAAAAAATACGATGTTACTTTAATTGAAGATGCTGCGGAATCTTTAGGAACGTACTATAAAGGAAAGCATACTGGAAGTTTTGGTAATTATGGTATTTTCTCTTTTAATGGAAATAAGATTATTACAACCTCTGGTGGTGGTATGCTCGTTTCTAATAATGAAGAAAGAGTTTCAAAGGTAAGATTTTGGGCTACTCAAAGTAGAGATCAAGCCAGACATTATCAACATAGTGAATTAGGTTTTAACTATCGTATGAGTAATGTAGTTGCTGGTATTGGTAGAGGACAGCTTAAAGTTTTAGATCAAAGGGTTCAGAAGAAAAGATACATATTTGATTTTTATAAGAGAGAACTAGGAAATCTTGAAGGAATTGAATTTATGCCTAGTAATGGGTGGAATGAACCAAACTATTGGCTAAGTTCTATGACACTAAACGGTAAGATCCGTCCAATAGATGTGATGGAAGCCCTTGAAAAAGAAAATATTGAATCTAGGCCGGTTTGGAAGCCAATGCATATGCAACCATTCTTTGAGAAATATGATTTTGTTGGTACAGATGTATCAGAAAAACTTTTTGAGAATGGTATATGTTTACCAAGCGATACGAAGATGACAGAAGCAGATCTAGAAAAAGTTGTGAAAATTATTAAAGGGTTGTGGATAGCATAATGAGGAGTTCTAAAGTTGGCATCTATGGTAGGTTTATAAAAAGGCCGATGGATTTTATACTGTCTTTAATTGCTATTATAATGCTTAGTCCAGTATTCCTTATAGTGGCTTTTCTTGTAAAAACAAAGTTAGGTAGTCCGGTATTATTTAAACAAGAGCGACCTGGATTAAATAGAAATATTTTTAAGATGTATAAATTTAGAACAATGACAGATGAAAAAAATGAAAATGGTGAGCTATTACCTGATAGTGTGAGGCTTACTAAGTTCGGTAAGTTTTTACGTTCGACATCACTTGATGAATTACCTGGGCTGTTTAATATTTTTAAAGGTGATATGTCAATTATAGGACCAAGGCCTTTATTAGTTCAGTATTTACCACTATACAATGAACATCAAAAGCGTCGTCATGAAGTTAGGCCTGGATTGTCAGGGTTAGCGCAAGTCAATGGTCGGAATGCTATTAGTTGGGAAGAGAAATTTAATTACGATGTAGAGTATGTAGATAATGTAAGTTTTACTACGGATTGGAAGATTATCCTTTTAACAATTAAGAAGGTTTTTATTAGAGAAGGAATTAATTCAGAAACTGCAGCTACAATGGAATATTTTGAAGGTAGTAAAGTGAGGGAAAATAATGAGAGAAATTAATATTTTAATTTTAAGTGCGGGAAGACGCGTAGAGCTAGTGCAACATTTTCAAAAAGCAATGAGAGATTTAAATGTTAAAGGTAATATTGTAGCAGGTGACTGTTCTAATACGGCACCAGCGCTATATTTTGCAGATAGAACTTGTAAGTTACCACGAATTAGTGAACCAAATTATATTGAAGAGATTATAAACATCTGTAATCAAGAAAATATTTCGTTAATTGTCCCAACGATTGATACAGATTTATTGCTACTTGCGGAGAACAAGGAGTTTATTGAGGAAAAAACGCATGCTAAGGTATTGATATCCGATTCAAAGGTTATTAAAATTTGCAGGGATAAAATCAATACACAAAGATTTTTAGAAGAAGAAGGTTTTGGAGTTCCAAAAATGTATACAGATGAGGAATTAATTTGTGGGGAGAACATACAGTTTCCTTTATTTATCAAACCTAAATCTGGAAGTTCAAGTGTTAATACATTTAAAGTAAATAATTTAGCGGAATTAAAGACATATAAAAGTTTTATCAATGAGCCCCTGATCCAAGATTTTATGGAAGGGGAAGAATTTACGGTTGATGTATTTTTAGATTTTCAAGGGAATGTAATTACAGTAGTTCCACGATTAAGAATAGCTACACGTAGTGGTGAAATTTCAAAAGGGAAGATTGTAAAGGATCGAGAGATTATTAATGATGTAATTAAATTAATGAAGACACTCCAGCCAACTGGACATATAACTGTTCAACTTATGAAGACAAAGAAGGGGATTGAGTACATTGAAATCAATCCAAGATTCGGTGGAGGAGCTCCAATGAGTATTCAAAGTGGTGCAGATTCATGTGGTAATTTGTTGCGCTTATTAATGGGACAAACATTAAACTATAATGAAAACTATCGAGAAAACCTTACATTTATTAGGTTTGATAGTAGTATATGTTTAGATGAGAACATGGAGTTAGTAAAATGATAAAATCAGTTATATTTGATTTAGATGATACACTTATCTCTGAGAAAAGGTATATCGAAAGTGGCTATAAACATATCTCAAAATTACTAAGTAAAAAACTTCAAAAAGATGAACAAGAACTGTATCAAATATTAATAACCTTATTTAATGAGGATACTAAAAATGTATTTAATAGAATGTTTGATATGATTGGAGTTATCTATAATCAAAATGATGTATTAGAACTAGTAGAAGCTTATCGTAACCATGTGCCAACGATAGATTTTTTTGAGGATGTATTACCATGTCTGAAAAGCCTAAAGGAAAAAGGGTTAAATTTAGGTATTATAACAGATGGTTATGCAAATGCTCAGCAACAAAAAATAGATGCAATAAAGGCCAGTAATTATTTTGATGAAATTATTATCACTGATAAATTGGGAAGAGAGTTCTGGAAGCCACACCCTAGGGCATTTGAGACTATGAAAGAAAAATTAAACACAGAATTTAATGAAATGATTTATATTGGAGATAATCCAGAAAAAGATTTTCATATAAGTTCTATTTATCCAATACAGACTGTAAGAATTTATCGGGATGGAGTTTATAGTGAAAAGAGTTATTTGAATGAAGTTAAGGAAGATTATTCAATTTATTCTTTGAAGGAATTGAATCAGATAATTAATAAGAAGCTTTGTAAATAGCAAGTTTATTGCGGATGTAACAAAAACTTGTTTCTAAGATAAGAGTATAATTGGTCATGGTTAATAAGGAGAAGGTGTTAGAAGTAATTCTAGATAGGAGATTAGAGAGTTAAAAATGAAAATATTATATGTTACGACCATATCCAATACTGTAAATACTTTTTTAATACCACATATACAACTTTTAGTGGAACAAGGGCATCAGGTTGATATGGCCTTTAATATTGTGCAAGAGGTTAATCCTGAACTAATTAAAATGGGATGCAAAATACACAATATAGAATTCCAACGCTCTCCCTTGGATAGAAAAAATTATTTAGCATATAAAAATTTGAAAAAGCTTATAAAAAACGAGGGATATGATTTAATTCATACACACACACCTGTTGCTTCAGCATGTGTGAGGCTTGCATGTAAGAAAATGCAGGGTGTAAAAGTAATATACACTGCACATGGATTTCATTTTTTCAAAGGTGCTCCACTTATAAATTGGTTGGTATATTATCCTATCGAAAAATGTTTAGCAAAGTATACTGATATACTTATTACTATAAATAAAGAAGACTATAATAGAGCCAAAAATTCTTTTAAAGCGGATAGAGTGGTGTATATTCCTGGAGTAGGGCTTGATACCCAAAGGTTTGATACGATACTTGTAGATAAATCATTGAAACGTAAGGAGCTGGGATTGCCAGAAGATGCTGTCATTATTCTATCGGTTGGTGAACTTAATAAAAATAAAAATCATGAAACTGTTATTAGAGCGCTAGCAAAGTTAAATAATCCAGCTATTTATTATGTAATATGTGGACAGGGACCTTTAGAAGATAATTTAAGAAGCTTGTCTAAAGAATTAGGATTAGAGAATCGTGTGAAGCTATTAGGGTATCGTAAAGATATAATTGAAATCTGTAAGGCAGCAGAGATCTTTGTATTTCCTTCATTTAGGGAAGGATTATCTGTGGCTTTGATGGAAGCGATGGCATGTGGTTTACCGGTTATTTGTTCAGATATCAGAGGGAATAGAGATTTAATGGAAAATAGTGAAAGTGGCCAGTTAGTAAAACCAAATGATTTTGAAGAGTTTGCTAAGAGTATTAATAAGGTTCTAATGTGTAATGGGAATAGGATTGACGTGAATAATAAAGAGGCTATTAAAGCTTTTGATATTAGGAACATTGTACAAAGAATGCAGGAAATATATTCACAAGTTCAGTTAGATAAGACATCAAATGAAATTTTAACTAAAGACAAAGATTATAGAGAGGGGGAAGTTTAATGCCAAAGATATCGGTAATAATGGGTGTTTACAATGGAGCTAATAAAATAAAAACTGCAATTAAATCAATACTTGAGCAAACATTTACTGATTTTGAATTAATTATATGTGACGACGGCTCAACTGATAATAGCATTGAAATAATTGAAAAATGGGTTGCTAAAGATAATAGAATTAAATTTATACGCAATCCAAAGAATTCAGGGCTTGCCCCAACGCTTAATAACTGTTTAAAGATAGCTAAAGGAGAATATATAGCTAGAATGGATGATGATGATATTTCACATCTAAACAGATTTGAAAAACAAGTGGATTTTTTAGATTCCCATTTAGAGTATGCAATAGTAGGCACGAGCCGAAATATGTATGATGATAATGGTGTTTGGGGGAAAAGTATAGAAGAGGGTGAAAGAACACCTCTTGATATTTATCTTGGAAAAACTTTCGCCCATCCATCAGTAATGATGCGGAAACAAGCCGTGGTTGATGTTGGGGGATATACAACAGGTCCCGAAACTGAAAGGACGGAAGATTTTGATTTATGGTGTAAATTATATGAAAAAGGTTATAAAGGATTTAACCTTGGGGATATATTATTTGATTATTATGAATCAAGAGGTTCATATGGTAAACGAAAATATAAATATCGATTTTGTGAATATAGGCTTAAAAAGAAATGGCGTAGAAAGCTGGATATTCCTGTGAAATATTCTATATATGCGTATAGACCCCTTCTTGTAGGATTAATACCTACAAAAATGCTCATGAAGCATCATGAAAAAATTTTTCAGAAATAAATTAATCGAATAAAAAGCTAAGATTACATCGTTCCTATTCTTGATGAGGTCATAAATAATGGTTGTGATTAGCTGGAAATAACAGGAGTGTAGGTGGAAATTGGAAATGAAAAAAGTGATGTTTGTAATTGGGGTTCTTAGTAATGGTGGGGCAGAAAGAGTAATATCCATTTTAGCAAAAGAGATGATTAGAAAAGGGTATGAAGTTAGTATTGTTACAGTTTTTGGTGATAATAACAATTATGTAACTGACAAAAGGATTACGCTATATCCAATAAATCAGAAATACAAAAATAAAATGCTAAGGGTCATGGGGATATTGCGTAGGACTCGTCAATTAATTAAACAGCAGAATCCAGATTTAATTATTTCTTTTGATACAACAATTAATATATATACTATTGTATCACGTACTTTTTTACCAAATAAATTGATAGTATCGGAGAGAAATGATCCCTACCAATATCCTGGAAGTAAAGGGATAAGAAAAGTAAGAGATTTTTTATATAGGTTTTGTGATGGATTTGTTTTTCAAACAGAGGATGCAAAGAAATATTTTTCATCTCGGATACAAGAAAAAGGAGTTGTAATTCCAAATCCTATCATATCTGATTTACCCTATTGGAATGAGAATAGTTCAGAAAAGACAATCATCACAGCTAGTAGGTTAAATAGACAAAAAAATCTCCCAATGCTAATAAATGCTTATTCAAGGATAAAGGATAGTTTTCCAGAATATAAACTTAAAATATTTGGTGTAGGAGAATTGCGAGAGGAATTATTAAATCAAATAGAGCATTTGGGATTAAGTGATAAGGTTACAATACCGGGATTTTCTAATGATATTCATACTGAGATGGCGAATTCAGATTTATTTGTTATTCCCTCCGATTATGAAGGGATTTCAAATTCTATGCTTGAAGCATTGGCTATAGGGGTACCAGTAATTTCAACTGATTCACCTATAGGTGGAGCAAAGATGTTTATTAAGAATGAAGAGAATGGGATACTTATAAAAGTCAGAGATACTGATGGATTAGTTCAAGCAATGAATCAGATTTTATCTGATAAAAAATTCGCGAAAAATCTATCATATGAAGCACGCAAAATAAGAAAAGATTTACAATCAGAGAAAATCGCAAAAATTTGGGTAGAGTTTGCCCAAAAAATTTATAGAGGTAATCATGAGTGGTAATCGATATATTCAAAAGGTGGAAATAAAAAGGCGAAATATGGAAATTGGGAGCATTACTATTTTATTAGCGGTGTTCGGATACCTATTATACCTAATGACGTTGTCATTAGGTAACACTGTTGCAAGTTATAATGAAATAATTTTCGCGCTTAGCTGGTTGGGAATTTTCTTGGTGGTATATGTTATTACAACGTGGTATAAATTATCAGGAACTATATTCTCTCCGTATACGATATTCATGTTATTTTTCTTTCTATTTAACTTTGGGCAGTGTTTTATGTGGGCATTTGGTATCCATAACCCATCTGAAATTGGAAAAGTACCTATGTTTAATGGGTTTGGAACACCAAGTGGTGAGGATATTGTTCATGCTCAAGGATTAACGCTAGCATGTATTTTAATGTTTCATAGCGGTGCAGTTTTATGTTATAAGAACAGAGCTAAGAAAAGTGTCAAAGCGATGGAAGATAACCCTACTATTTTTAAGGATTATAATAAAAGAACTTTGAATTCAATATTTTACGTTTGCTTAATAGTGAGCTTAGTAGTTATTCCTCTTGAATTATACAATAGCTATTCAGAACTTCGGTTAGCAAGTATTTATGGATATAATTCTTTATATTATTCAGATTTAGCTAGCACTGATGCGACGTTTATAGGTTTGTTGCAAAGAATGTTCTTCCCATGTTTAGTGGGGCTATTAATAGGTAGTAAGTACAATAGAAAGGTTCAAGTAGTTGTTTATATAATTTTTTCTATCTATATGTTTTTAAACTTGCTTGCTGGAGATAGGGGATCGTGGGTGTATAAAATCATAATTTTAGCTTGGCTTAGTCATGCATGCTATAAACCGATAAAGTTTAAGAAGTTTGTGAAATATATGGTTGTTGGTATTGTTTTTTTATATTTCATTACAGCCATAGTATCTGTAAGAGATACGGGTTTATCTAGTGCTACTATTGCGCAGGCATTTGAATCCATCTCTTTTGAGGAATCACCTATTATAGGGGCTATTTTTGAAATGGGTGGTTCAATGAAACCTGCTATTGTATTACAAAAGTATGGGTGGGATGTATGGCCCTATGGTAATACTTATTTGCTTGCCATACTTGGGATGGTCACAAATAAGGTTATATATCTTTTAGATATTCCGTTTGCTTTACCAAGTGCATGGTTTTCCCAGGGGTATTTAGGGTTATCTTGGGGAGCTGGTTTCTCTATTGTTGCTGAAGCTTTACTAAATGCAGGACCATTTTTTGCACCTCTAATATTAATTATTGTGGGTTATTTAGTTACATCGATGATATATATAGATAAAACAATGATTTATATGGAAAGGCCACTTAAATTCTTTTTTGTTGCATCAACTTTGCATTTTTTTATTCCAATGACAAGAAATGAATTACATGTCCAATTAAAAGATTGGTTTTATGGTTTGCTTGTTCTATGTATTCTTATATTAATAGTGAGAAACCTGCCATTTAGATCGAGTAATAATAGTGTTAATATTAGGAAATAAATGTGTTGCAGATTATCAACGTTTAATCTGAATTGAACTGCACTCCAATTGTTAGACATAGTGCAACAATTGGAGTGCAGCTTTTTGGGTTAAAGATCAATATAAGGATGTACTCGTAAAAAATAAAAGTTAAGAATCAAAAGATAGGTTGAAATTGAAGTGTTACAAGCTAAATCAGTGAGACCTCGTATAGAAACGTGTACTTAGAAAAGGTGAATACTGTAGTACGAAAAAAGGGAACATTACCAAGCAGGAAAAAGCCCATGTAATCTATGAACTAAGGTTCAAAATCCCCAATATAAAACCATTGTTACTTACTTTATATTCCTAAAAGTAGAATTTATGTATAAGTGAATTTTTAATTATTTTGGAATTTAAGTTGTTGTTCGACAAAAGTATATTTAGTCTTAAGTTATGTTTAGTATTAGAAACACATTGAATCATCTGATTTTTAGCACTCATTTAGGATGATATGAATGATTGTTTATTTTAGAATAGAAAGGGAAATTATTATCTTATGCTAGGAAGCAGTTTTAATAAAAAGGTTGGCATTTATTTTATTGGTATGTTGTCCTCAAAAGTATTATCGGTATTATTAATCCCAATATATGCATTTTACGTTTCGGCAGATGTTTTAGGGTATTACGATTATACACTTACAATCATGAGTATTCTAATCCCGTGTATATATATTGCAATTTGGGAGGCAGTCTTAAGGTTTATATTATCGGAAAAAGATGAAATTGAAAAAAAGACAGCAATTGCAACATCAGCGATTTTTAGTTTGTTTATGACATGCATCCTTATAATAGGGATAGTTATATATGGGAATCTATTTATGGATGAAACAAGGGTTATGTTATCAATAGCTATAATGTTTGCAAGCTATGGATTAGCAAATATATGGCAATATTTCGCAAGAGCTTTCGAGGAAAATAGAGTTTATGTATACGCGGGTATAATTGGTACAATAATTAATTTTATTTTAGTAGTGCTATTGGTGTGCATTTTTAAGTTAGGAATTCAAGGGCTTTTCATTTCTTATATTTTTGGACAAGCTTCAATTTTGATTTTCATTGAAAGTAAAATAAATGTTTGGCAGTATATTAAAATGAAATACTTTAAGATTGATATGCTTAAAAGGATGTTGATGTTTTCAGCCCCTTTAGTACTCAATTTAACTTCAATATGGTTAATGTCTGCATTTGGAAGATTTATTATTACAAAAAAGATAAGTATGGATGCAAATGGGCTCTTCTCATTTGCAAGTAAATTTTCTTTAATTGTAACTATGATAGGGTCAGTTGTGACTATGGCGATTATTGAAGAGGCTATTACTTCAGCAAAAACAAAGGGATTTAATTCTAATTTCACTAGAACGATAGAAAGTATTTTTAAGATATTTCAATCAATAATTTTAATTGCGGTTCCCTTAATAGTAATTTTTTATAATATTATTCATAAGACGGATTACTATACTTCAATGCAGTATGCACCTTGGTTATTGCTATATGCGGTTGCTACAACTATGTCATCCAATTTGGGTTCGGTTTTCCAGGCCATAAATAAGACAAAGTATCAATTTACAACGACTGTAATGGGTGCTTTGGTTACTGTAGCTTTATCTTACGGGTTAATTTCCATAATTGGGATTTACGCAGTTATTATTGGTCAAATCATGGGTGGTATAGTCATGATGTTGATGCGTTATAGATTGATTAATAAATATATAGATTTTAAAATGAAATGGATGCCAATTGTAGGAATGACGGCTTTGTTTTTGGGAATTACTGTGGTATGTTTGAACTCGAATTTAGTTATTAATATAATTATTTTGTTATTGATAATGGTATTTTTAGGTTATCAAAACTGGAATTATGTGAAGCAAGGATATCGACTCATCAGGAATCGATTTTGATTATAGAAATAAAAAGAAGGGGAAGGTGTAACCATGTATAAAATAGCAGTGGCTGGAACAGGTTATGTTGGCCTAGTAGCAGGTGTATGTTTTGCAGAAGTTGGGCATCAAGTAACTTGCGTGGATATCGATGAAAAAAAAGTAGATTTAATGAAATCCGGCGTTTCACCAATTTATGAAGCTGATTTAGAGAATTTAATGCAGAAAAATTATGCTGGAGGAAGAATTAATTATACAACGGATTACAAGTTAGCATACAAAGATGCAGATGCTATTTTTATTGGAGTTGGGACTCCAGAACAAGCTGATGGTTCTGCAAACCTTTCATATATTGCAACCGTGGCAAAACAAATCGCTGAAAGTGTAGAAAGAGATTGTCTTGTTGTTGTAAAATCAACTGTTCCAATTGGAACAAATGATAAAGTGGAGCAGTTTATTCAAGACTTTTTAGTTAATAATGTGAAAGTTGAAGTGGCATCAAACCCAGAATTTTTAGCTCAAGGTTCCGCTGTTCATGATACGTTATATGCAGAAAGAATTGTTATCGGTACAGAAAGTAAATGGGCAGAAGAAGTATTAACGAATCTTTATAAGCCATTTCATTTACCTATCGTTTCAGTAAACAGACGTTCAGCTGAAATGATTAAATATGCATCTAATGATTTCCTAGCTCTTAAAATTTCTTACATGAATGATATTGCAAATCTTTGTGAATTGGTCGGAGCAGATATTCAAGATGTTGCAAAAGGTATGAGTTTTGATGAGCGTATTGGAAGTAAGTTTTTAAATGCAGGTATTGGATTTGGAGGTTCATGCTTCCCTAAAGATACGAAAGCATTAGAATATTTAGCAAGACAAAATGGTTACGAGTTAAGAACAGTAAAGGCTGCAATTGATGTGAATAAAGATCAAAAGACTTTATTATACAAAAAGGCGAGTCAGCGGTTAATTACTTTTAACGGTCTTAAAGTAGCGGTGTTGGGTTTAACATTTAAACCTGGTACAGATGATTTAAGAGAAGCTGCATCCCTTGAAAATATTCCTCTATTATTAGAGCAAGGTGCAGACATTTATGCTTTTGATCCAGTCGGTGCAAATAATTTTGCAAAAGTATATCCTGAGGGAAGAAATAAGAATGGAAATATCACATATGTTACAGACATTGAACAGGCGTTAGAAGGGGCAAATGTTTGCTTTATCTTCACCGAGTGGGGAGAAGTGAAAGCATTAACTCCAGAGATTTATAAAAAGTTAATGAGAACACCACTAATTTATGATGGAAGAAATATTTATGATGTTCAAGCAATGCAAGAAGTGGGCATAGAATATCATTCCATTGGCAGAAAATCAACAAATAGAGATCGTATGAAGGAGTTGAATAACATTGAACTACAAGCCTCTAGATAATAGTAAAACATATCTTATTACTGGAGCAGCTGGTTTTGTAGGATACTTTTTATCTGAAAAATTACTAGCTCAAGGTTGCAAAGTAATAGGTATTGATAATATGAATGACTATTATGATGTAAATCTTAAATATGCTCGTTTAGAACAATTAAAGCCCTATGAAAAATTTACTTTTATTAAAGGTGATATTTCTGATAAGGATATGCTTACTAAGCTCTTTGAAGAGTATAAGCCTAATATTGTAGTGAATTTGGCTGCGCAAGCTGGTGTGAGATATTCAATTGAAAATCCAGATGTATACATTCAAAGTAATATCATTGGTTTTTATAATATTCTTGAAGCATGTAGACATTTCCCTGTTGATCATCTTGTATACGCATCATCAAGTTCTGTTTATGGAGCTAATAAAAAGGTACCATTTGAGGAAACAGATTTTGTAGACAACCCAGTCTCGCTTTATGCTTCTACTAAGAAATCAAATGAGTTAATGGCTCATACATATAGTCACTTGTACCAAATCCCTGCAACTGGACTTCGTTTCTTTACAGTGTATGGTCCTATGGGGCGTCCGGATATGGCTTATTTTGGCTTTACTAATAAATATTTTGCTGGTGATTCGATTAAAATATTTAATAATGGTGATTTTGAAAACGATCTGTATCGTGATTTTACTTATATAGATGATATCGTTGAAGGAATTCAACGACTTTTAAGTAATCCACCTCAAGATGATGTTAAGCATAAAGTATTCAATATTGGAAATAATAACCCTGAAAAACTAATGGTGTTTATCGAAACGTTAGAGAAGACACTAGGTAAAGCGCTAGGGAGAGAAGTTGCATTTGAAA
This sequence comes from Bacillus sp. AR8-1, assembly GCF_008042345.1. Classification (NCBI taxonomy): domain Bacteria; kingdom Bacillati; phylum Bacillota; class Bacilli; order Caryophanales; family Bacillaceae; genus Bacillus; species Bacillus sp. AR8-1. The sequence goes on along the minus strand of NZ_QNUB01000008.1, from coordinate 310,360 downwards.
AGGTATTTGAGCCTATCAAACCAGGAGATGTACCAGCTACTTATGCATCTACAGATTTATTACAGAAGGCTGTAGATTTTAAACCTGAGACATCTATAGAAAAAGGTTTACAAGAGTTCGCTAATTGGTATGTAGAGTATTATAAAATGAAATAATCTGGTTATAGTCTAGCATCCTTAGTATAATAGACTAAAGTGTTATTTTTATTATCTGGATATTTATTCAGAGTGATGGAAAGAAGAGGTCTATAATAATGAAAAAGAAAATCCTACTTTGGATATTAGGAATCATAGGAGTATTAGTTATAGGTGGAGGAGTTTACGCTTATAATGTATATTCTAAAGTCTCAAATACATTAAATGAAGTTCATAAACCTTTAGAGCGTGATAAAAATAATAAACAAGAAGCAAAAATTAATAAATCTGAACCAGTTTCAATTCTATTACTAGGTGCCGATGAGCGCGGTGAAGACAAAGGACGTTCAGATTCCTTAATGGTCATTACATTAAATCCTAAAAATAATTCAATGAAAACAGTAAGTATCCCACGTGATACTTATACTGAAATTGTTGGAAAAGGTAAAAGTGATAAAATCAACCATGCTTATGCATTTGGCGGTGTAGATATGTCTGTAGCGACAGTGGAAAAATTCTTAAATATTCCTATTAATTATTATATTGAAGTGAATATGGAAGGATTTAAAGATATTGTTGATGCAGTAGGCGGTGTAGATGTTAACAATGATTTGGAATTTTCACTTGATGGACATCATTTCCAGAAGGGGAATGTTCATCTAACAGGTGACCAGGCCCTAGCATTCACACGTATGCGTAAAGAAGACCCACGCGGTGACTTCGGACGTCAAATGCGTCAGCGCCAAGTGATGCAAGCTGTTATTAAGAAAGGCGCAACTTTCTCTTCTTTAACAAGTTATGGTGATGTATTAACAGCAATCCAAAAGAACGTGAAAACAAACTTAACGCAAGATCAAATGTTTGATATGCAAAAGAATTATAAAGATTGTCTGCAGAATAGTGAAGATATCCAAATCTCAGGTGACGGTCACATAGCAGCTGATGGTATTTGGTACTACTACGTTCCAGATGCTGCAAAACAAGATTTAACGAATAAGTTAAGAGCACATCTTGAAGTGACTAAGTAATATGTAATAACCCAACTCCTTTGGAAGGAGTTGGGTTTATTTTTGCTTGGATTTATATTAGTATTATATATTGTGAGATTAATAGATGAGGTGAATCGATGAATAAGAAAGCAGTACTTGTCCTTGTTATTTTTGTATTGTTTGTTGCTTCGGTTGTGAGTGGTAAACTGTACTGGAATAAGAAGATTGCGAATGCAACAGGACAAACACAAACGAGTGAAGTAACGAAAACAAAGGCTGAAGTGAAAGATAGCGGAGCAAAGAAAGAAGAGAAAAAACAAGATGCGAAGTCATCTTTTAATGAGGCATACGCGAAGAACTTGCCAGATGCAGTGAAAGAGAAGTTAAAGAAAGCTGCTGAGGATAAAAAGCCAGTGAATCTTGTTATTGTTGGTGATGAAGGTTCTTCATCTGAAAAAGGTGCTTGGGCAGCTAAGTTAACGTCTAATTTAGAAACTGCTTACGGTAAAGGTTTATGGAATGTGACTGTAAAGGAATATAAGGGTGAAAGTACAGAAGAGTTAATTGCGAATAAGCGTGATAAAGAGATTGCGAAAGAGAATCCAGATGTAATTTTATTTGAGCCACCATTTATTACTGATAACGGTAAAACTGGTAATGGGAACTCTGTTGTGAGTACACAGAAGTTTGTTCAAGCACTTTCTACTAGTGCAAAGGGTGCTACGATTATGATTCAACCATCAAATCCAGTGTATGGTGCGAAAAATTATCCGAAAGCGATTGAAGCGTTAAAACAATTTGCGGCGCAAAATAATTATACATATATTGATCATTGGGGAGCATGGCCTGATGCAACAACAAAGGCAATTTTACCATACTTACAAGAAGAGTTTGGTTTCCCGAGTGCGAAAGGATATGACGTTTGGGCGAAATATGTAACTGATTATTTCGTTGCTAAGTAAAAAGGAAGTTTCAAGAGGTAATCATTTCTGTTGTGATTGCCTCTTTTTTGTTAATAAGCTATAACAATGGAGGTATACTCATGACCATACTTGTAACAGGTGGAGCAGGATATATTGGTAGTCATACATGTGTAGAATTACTAAATAGCAGTTACGAAATTATAGTAGTGGATAATCTTTCGAATAGCTCAGTAGAATCTATAAATCGAGTGAAAGAAATAACAGGAAAACAATTTAAGTTTTATAAAGAAGATGTTTTAAATCGCGAAGCGCTTGAAGTAATTTTTGAAGAAAATGCAATTGACGCAGTTATTCACTTTGCAGGATTTAAAGCTGTAGGGGAGTCAGTAGCGATTCCATTAACATATTATCATAACAACATTACAAGCACGTTAGTGCTATGTGAAGTAATGCAGAAACATAATGTAAAGAAGATAATCTTTAGTTCATCTGCAACGGTATATGGTATCCCGGAAACGTCACCGATTACGGAGGAGTTTCCATTAAGTGCAACAAATCCATATGGTCAAACGAAATTAATGATTGAGCAAATTATGCGTGATGTAGCATTTGCAGATACAGAATGGAGTATCGCGTTACTTCGCTATTTCAATCCATTTGGTGCACACGAAAGTGGGCGTATCGGAGAAGATCCAAACGGAATTCCAAATAACTTAATGCCGTATGTAACGCAAGTAGCAATAGGTAAGTTAAAAGAATTAAGTGTATTCGGAAATGACTATCCAACGAAAGATGGAACGGGGGTCCGTGATTACATTCATGTTGTAGACTTAGCAAGTGGTCACGTCAAGGCGCTTGAGAAAGTACTGAGTACAACAGGAGTAGATGCTTATAATTTAGGCACAGGTACGGGTTATAGTGTACTAGAGATGGTTGAAGCATTTGAAAAAGTTTCGGGCAAGAAAGTCCCTTATAAGATCACAGAGCGTCGCCCAGGTGATGTGGCAGTATGTTTTGCTGATGCATCGAAAGCAAAGCGTGAATTAGGCTGGGAGGCAACACGTGGATTAGAAGAAATGTGTGCAGATTCTTGGAAATGGCAATCAAATAATAAAAATGGCTATATGGATAATGAAACGTAAAAAATTTTGAGCTAAATGCTTATGGTTTAATCTATTAGAGTTAATGATTCTTAATTTACAAGGCTAGATATATAGAAAGTAGGGGCAAAATGAAATCAATCTTAATCTGCGGCGGAGCAGGCTATATCGGCTCTCACGCTGTGAAAAAATTAGTAGACGAAGGTTTATCGGTAGTAGTGGTAGATAACTTACAAACCGGTCATGAAGATGCAATTACGAAAGGTGCGAAGTTTTATAATGGTGACCTTCGTGATAAATCATTTTTAAGAGATGTTTTTAAAAAAGAAAATATTGAGGCGGTTATGCACTTTGCAGCTGATTCTTTAGTTGGAGTTAGTATGGAAAAGCCCCTTCAATATTATAATAACAATGTGTATGGTGCACTTTGTTTATTAGAGGTAATGGATGAGTTTAAGGTAGATAAGTTCATTTTCTCTTCTACTGCGGCAACGTATGGTGAGGTAGATGTGGATCTTATTACTGAGGAAACGATGACAAATCCTACGAATACGTATGGAGAGACGAAGTTAGCAATCGAGAAGATGCTTCATTGGTATAGCCAAGCTTCTAATTTACGTTATAAGATTTTCAGATACTTTAACGTGGCTGGTGCAACTCCAGGTGGTATTATTGGAGAGGATCATCGCCCAGAGACACATTTAATTCCTCTTGTGTTGCAAGTGGCTTTAGGTCAACGCGAGAAGATTATGATGTTTGGTGATGATTATAATACACCAGACGGTACTTGTATCCGTGATTATATTCATGTTGAAGATTTAGTAGCGGCTCATTTCTTAGGGCTTAAAGACTTGCAGAACGGCGGAGAGAGTGATTTCTATAACTTAGGAAATGGTAATGGTTTCAGTGTAAAAGAAATCGTTGATGCAGTTCGCGAAGTTACAAATCATGAAATTCCTGCTGAGGTAGCACCGCGCCGTGCGGGCGATCCAGCACGTTTAGTTGCTTCTTCTAAGAAAGCGAAAGAGAAGTTAGGATGGGATCCTAAGTATGTAAATGTGAAAACAATTATTGAGCATGCTTGGAATTGGCATCAAAAGCAACCGAATGGATATGCTAAATAAATATAATAAGTGAAAGAGAGGGTATCGTCGACAAAATATGTTCGACAATACCCTCTCTTTTTTTATAGGATTTTTGCTATACTAAACTGTACTATAATACATGATGGAAGGAGGAGAATAATGAAAATACTTGTGGTTGATGATGAATCAAGTATTCGTAATTTGATTCGGATGCAGTTGGAGATGGAAGGTTATGAAGTATTAGCAGCGGCTGATGGGAGAGAAGCTTTAGAGCGATGGAATGAAGGGCCGGATGTATTGATTTTGGATGTTATGCTTCCGGATACGGATGGGTATGAGTTGCTTCGTTTGTTCCGTGAGAGGGATAGGGATATTCCGGTGCTTATGTTAACGGCAAAGAGTCAGATGAATGATAAGTTGCTTGGCTTGCAGCTTGGTGCTGATGATTATGTGACGAAGCCGTTTAATTATGCGGAGCTTATTCTTCGGGTTAAGAATATGGCGCGGCGTGTAAAGAAGACGGAGACCGCTGTAAGTCATGAAGTAATTGAGGCTGGAGAGATAGTGATTTGTCCTAAGGAAAGAAAGGTACATGTGAGTGGACGAGAGATTCAGTTAACGTACCGAGAGTTTAATTTATGTCAGTTGTTTGTTTCAAATCCGCAGCGTGTGTTTATGAGGGATGAGTTGCTTGAGAAAGTATGGGGGTTTGAGTATATCGGAAATACGAGAGCAGTTGATATTATGGTGCAGAGACTTCGAAAGAAGCTTGGGACGAGCGGAGAATATATTAAGACAATTTATGGCGTTGGCTATAAACTGGATTGTTAAGTGGTGATGGTATGTCTTTAAAGCGAAATATGGTGTTCGGAATAGTTGGGCTGTTAATTCCGATTTTTGTTCTTTTATATGCAGTTGTTTATATTACGTTAGAAAAGAATATGTATCATAACGCAGCAGATTCTTTAGAAAAGTTAAGTGTAGAAGCACAAATTTATACGATGAATTATTTAGAGAAGGAAGCAGAAGTGGATACGCTTGGTCCGAATTCACTTTTAATTGCGTCGTATTTAGCGAAGCGTATGGATGTCCGTGTGCAGATGATTGGGAAGAATGGCGATGTTGTTGCAGATACACAAAAAGGAGCATTGCTTCACCGTAACATCGACATTGAGAGTTCCTTGAAGGGAAAGAAGTCTTATGTTTTTGAGGAGGCGGATCCAGCTCCTATTCTTTTGTTTTCAAGCCCAGTATATTATGGAAACGATGTCATTGGAAGTATTCGTTTTATAAATGAGTTAACGGGTGAGAAGGAAGTTTTAACAAATGTGAGCTGGACATTCTTAATGGCGTCCCTTTGCCTAGTAGCTACCGGTATTTTCTTTGCGATTCGTTTGGCGAAGTCTCTTCATAAACCAATTGATCAATTGAGACAAATGGCACAGCGGCTCGCGAATGGTGATTATAAGAGTAAGATTGAGTTAAATGAGTACGTGGAAATCACTCAGCTTTCAGCATCTTTTAACGCGATGGCCGATGGAATTGAGCTGCATATTAAGCAATTGCAGGAGGAGAAAGAGAAACAGAAAGATTTCCTAGACCGCATTACGCATGAGCTAAAAACACCGCTAACGGCAATTATCGGTTATGTTGATTTAATTCCGAAGTTACAATCGAAAGAAGATGTACAGGAAAGTCTTCGTTATGTATCTGTGGAAAGTGAGCGTTTATTATCACTTGTAGAGGAACTGCTTAAGTCTTCGAAATATGGGAAGAGTACGTTTGAAGTGTCTCCTACAGTTGTGAATATAAAGGAATTGGCAGAAGAAGCAGTTTCAATTGTGAAACCTCGTCTAAATCAGTTTGAAATTGAAGTGATAAATGAGTTAACGGATGTACATGTTGTTGCGGATTTTGATAAGACGAAGCAAATTTTCTTAAATGTGCTTGATAATGCAATTAAGTATAGTGATGCTTCGCACATTCGTATGAATGTAATTGTAAATGAGCATGAGGCGAAGGTTTTTGTTCATGATGATGGGATCGGTATAGATGAAATGGTGCTTGCAGAGTGGAATGAGTCTCCGAAAGGAAAAGCACTTCCGTCTAGTTACGGGAATGGTTATGGTTTGTATATTTGTCAGGAGATTATGAGTAAGCAGGGCGGAAGCATGCGGATTGAGAGTAGTGAAGAAATAGGTACTACAATATTCATTACATTTTTGCTTCCGAGAAGGATGGAAGACATAAAAAACTTGAAAGCGGTTAAATGATACATTTATGAAACAATTATGCGGTATTTTCGAAACAACGTTTTTTTATCTTGGAGGTAGGCAGAAATGAAAAGGCTATCATTTCAAATTCTTATGTTTGTCATTTGTATGATTGTTTCTCTTGTTTTGTTTTATGTAATGGAGAAGCAAATATATAATCGAATTAACATTGTAAATGATAAACAAGCCGTTTTACAAAGGGTGAATGAATCTCTTCCAATTGAAGTGAAAGTAAGACATGAAAAGTGGGGAGAAATCGTTGTAACGGATGAAGTTCGTTTGCATACGATTGTTTCATTCTTTGACCGAATTCGAATAGAGCCAGGGGACGTTAAGAGCCAAGAACAAGTATTTACTGGAGAAGTAACGTACTTGAATGGACATAAGCGTACTTTTGCAGTAGGTGACTTGTTCCAGTATGGGGAAAATGTATACGGAAAGAATGGCATGGATCCGATGATTTCAGCACTTCAAACGTATTTATTAAGCCTGTATTACACACCAGAGCGTATTAGTGATTTCTTTGCTTCAGCAAAAGACGTCGTAGTACGTGAAGGCGATGTGGTACGTACTATCAATCTTACGCACATACTTGATTCTATTCGGTACGCAAAGCAAATTACAGATTACGGAGAAATACAGAAGTTATTACAATCGCAGAATGAACCGATTGCTTATATTACAGCTTATAAAACAGGTAAGCGTGTAAAGAATGATCGTGAAGATATTCTTACGATTTCTGTGTATCCATCGTACTTTGTTGTGCAATATCTCGGTGATAATAACGGGAATGTCATGTATATGAAAGGCTCTCTAGCAGAGTTATTCGTAAAGGAGAATGCGTCATGAGAAAGATAGCCTTTTTCTTCTTTTTGCTAGTAATTGGAGGAGCGATGTCTAGTTGCTCTCGAGATACAACCTCTATTAAATATAGTAAAAATGGTCTCCCTATTTTGGATGATCGTCATATTGTTGCGTATGTAGCGGCTCGTGAGGAAGTTGGTGAAGCGTTACTTTCATCATTTTGTAAGCCGCGCGGATGTACGTATGAATTTATTCGTCTTTCAACAGAAGAGCTTCTTCGTAGAGTGGAAGAAGAAGCTGGAAATCCGAAGGCGGATATTATTATTGGCGGTACAGTAGATGCGCATCAAATGATGAAGCAAAAAAATCTTTCTATTCCTGTGATAAGCCAACATGCAAATCGTATTTCAAAAACTGTTAAAGATAAAGATGGTTATTGGTACGGTTATGAAGTGGAGAAGCTGGCAATTGCGATTAATAAAGAGCGGTGGAACGAGGAAATAGCACCGCTCGGTCTCTCGTATCCGTTAAGATGGAAAGATTTATTGAATCCAGTATATAAAGGAAAGATTGTCATGCCCGATCCAAATGTTTCAGGTACAGCATATACGTTTTTTCAATCACTTATTGATACGTTAGGTGAAGAGGAAGCGAAGGAATATGTGAAGAATCTGGCGGAACAAGTTGGAGAAGTAACAGTGAATGGTTACATCCCAGCAGAACTTGTTGCGAGTGGTGAATATATGATAGGCATCAACTTTATGGGAGATCAGAGAATGCTTCAAAAACAAGGCTTTCCGATTTTAAGTAACGAACCTGAGCAAACAGGGTTATCCGTTAATGCGATTTCTAAACTAAAACGTGCACCGAGTGGTATTATTGCGGATTTATTTATTGATTATTGTTTATCAGAAGAAGCGGGTCACATTTTAGAAAAAGTGTCGTTTGGCGTACCAACGATGTTTGCGAAGAATGAGAAAGAAATAGAAGGACAGCCGGTTAGAAGGACGAACCAAAATATATCAAATAGCGGAATAATCGAGATATGGAATAGACAGCGTCTCTCTCTGAAGTGAGAAAAGGAGACGAAAATATATGTTTAAATGGCTCAAGCCAGCACCTGCAATTGAAAGATTGCCAGCGGATATGATCGACCGTGTATATCGATTACTACGTATTCGTGTGTTAATCGGGATTTCAGTTGGATATGCTGCTTATTATTTAGTTCGTAGTAACTTTACGTTATCAAGTACGTATTTAGTACAAGAATATGGTTTTAGTACAGCTGAAATTGGTCTACTAGGTTCAGTAATGGCAATTGTTTATGGATTTAGTAAGTTCTTTATGGGTAATTTATCAGATAAAGCTTTCGCCCAGCGCTTTATCGCAGTCGGTTTATTCTTATCAGGGCTTGTAAATATTTGTTTCGGCTTTGCATCATCATTTGGGATGATTGTTACATTACTTGTTGTTAACGGTATTGTACAAGGTATGGGAGCACCACCTTGTAGTATTGTTATGACGAAATGGTTCTCGAAGAAAGAACGCGGTACGAAAACAGGTCTTTGGAATATTTCACATAACGTTGGTGGAATGCTTGTGCCACCACTTGTCGGAATTGGTGTAGGTATTTTTGGTGAAAACCATTGGCAAGGCGGCGTGTTTATTTTCCCTGCAATTATCGCAATGGTAATTTCAGTTCTTGTTTGGATTAATGCGAAGGATACACCAGAATCTGAAGGTCTTCCTCCAATTGATGAGTATCGTAATGACTATGAAAATCTTGAAAAAGCAGATAATGCTAACAAGATGTCACCAAAAGAAATTTTAATGAAGTATGTAGTGAAAAATAAATTTGTATGGTTCTTATGTATTGCGAATGCTTTTGTTTATTTAATTCGTTTCGGTGTTATTAACTGGGTTCCACTTTATTTAACGACAGTTAAAGGATTTTCAAAAGCAGAAGCGCATGCGGCATATGCAATCTTTGAAGGTATGGCAATTCCAAGTTCATTAATCGTTGGTTTTTTAAGTGATAAATTATTTAAAGGAAAACGTATGCCATTATGTATTATTAGTATGGTTGGAGTTGTTATTGGTACGTTTATATATTGGCAAGCAACTAGCGTACTTGTTGTAAGTATTGCAGTTTCTATTATCGGTTGTTTAATTTATGTACCACAGTTCTTAATCGGTTTAAGTGCGATGGAATTAGTACCGAAATTTGCAGTAGGTACGACAGTTGGTATGTGTGGTCTATTCGGTTATGTAGGCGGAAGTCTTGTAGCTAACGCAGCAATTGGTGTTATTGTTGATCGTTCTGGCTGGGATGGTTGTTTCATCTTACTATTAACAGGTGCGGTTTTATCAACAATCTTCTTATTTATTGTTCAACGTGGACATGAGAGAAAAGATCCTAAAGTAGCGTAATATTTTGTTTGAAAAGCTATCCAATTGTGTGTGATTGGATAGCTTTTATATTAGAAAAAACAAACAGTATGTAAAATTGCAGTTTAATATGTAAATGATTTTTGTTAATTAATATAATTTTTTTAGATTCCATAAACCAAATAGATACATGGTTATACCGAAAAATCCGCCAGCGCAACCCCAAAGCACAACATCAAATAAAGAAATAGAGATTTCTTCTGAGCCTACATAGGGAAGGATATAATTCATAAAAACAAACATTTGAAAGCCCCAAAGCAGACCTGCTTTTAAGCCAGCTTTTCTTAATTTTTTCTTGTGTTGTAAATATTCTTCTTTTGTTGCACATTCAGTATCACTTAAACCTTTTTTCTTGAATTTAAAGGCTAAGTAATTAGCGTAAATCATATTAGATAGAAAAATGAATATTGTCCCTATAGATATTGTGTGATTCATAGTATCAACAAGTAACATAATAAGCATTACCAACATATTTAACCACCACAAACCAATTCCAGCTACAGATAACTCTTTATTGATTTCTTGTTTTTGGTATTCATCTCTCTCACTTAGTGTTCCAACAAAACTATTATAAACTCTTTCTTTCCATTCAATTTTCATCATTTAATCTCCCTCCCAAAATAGACTATTTAAATCTGTTTTTAGTGCTTTTGCTAATTCGATACATAAGGCTAAAGAGGGATTATATTTATTGTTTTCAATTAAATTTATTGTCTGTCTCGCTACGTTAACTTTTTTAGCTAATTCTAGCTGTGATAGACTTTCAGATTTTCGATATTGTTTAACGTTATTCAAATATAACCCTCCCATTGATGGTTTTAGACCTCGTGTACCAAAATGTCATTTATATGTGACATTTTATAATTGAATAGATAAAATGTCAAATATATATGACAAAATAGCGATGGTGCAATTAGGAAAATGATTTTAATAATTCATTTTGGCAAGAAGTTTGTTAATAAAGAATGGCTTCCATTCAATTAAAATTGCTCTTTTTCCTTTCCTTAAATCTATCTTAAAAGATATAATGTCATATTTCTAATCATTGGAATTTTTGTTACAATATAAATGGATGTGTAAAACTTTGTAAAAAGATTGTAATAATATACAATTTGTTTTCAGAAAGTTTTATACAATTATGGTATTTATTAAACTATTAATTTATAAAGGGAGAGAGAATATGTTACCAAATACGGTTCGTACTCCAAACAAGAAGAAGAAATGGATTATTATTGGGGTTATTGCACTAATTGTTATTGTAGCGGCAATTAATATTTTTGTTATGCAAGGTAAGAAGAAGGGTGCATCAACAAATGCTGATGCTGTAAGTTTTGAGAAAGTGACAGAGCGTAAGCTGAATAATACAAAGTTAATTTCTGGTCAGGTGAAGCCTGGTAATATCGAAAGCTTCTATGCAGATCCGGCCAAAGGAAAAGTGAAAGATATTGAGGTAAAAGAAGGGCAAGAGGTAGAAAAAGGTACGAAGTTATTCTCTTATGACAATGAAGAGATTAACCTTCAAATGAAGCAAGCTGAGCTTGATCAGAAGATGGCGGATATGCGTTATGATCAAGGAAAGAAAAAGATTGATTCGCTCAAGAAAGAAATTAAGAAGGCAAAAGATAGCGGAGCTGGAAAAGAAGTAACAGATCCGATGGAAGAGCAAGTAAACGAGTTAGAGATAGCTCAAAAGACAACTGACCTTGAGAAAGAAAAAGGAAAGTTGCAGAAAGAAGAGTTAAGTAAGAAGCAGAAAGAGCTTACGATCTATAGTAATTTCGCTGGTGTTGTTCAAAAGTTAGATAAAGATGCGGCACAAAGTTCATCTCAAGCGTTAGGTGGTCAAGGAAAATCGTTTTTACAAGTAGCTTCTAAAGATCCATTCCAAGTTCAAGGTACGTTAACTGAGCTTCAGAAGTCACAAATTCAAAAGGATCAAACATTCACTGTAACAGCGAAAGCAAATAATAAGAAGAAGTGGACTGGTAAGATTACAGAGGTAAGCGAATTCCCAACAAGTGCAGAGATGGCGCAAGCTGGCGGCATGGGTGAAGCAACTCAAAATATGTCCCAATATACATATAAAGCTAGCCTTGATAGTCAAGATGGTTTATCTCCAGGTTATCATGTTTCCCTGCAAGTAAACTTAGAGAATAAGACGATGATTGCTGTTCCAAGTAAAAGCATTGTAGAAAAAGGTGATGATGCATTTGTTTATGTTGAGGATAAAGGGAAGCTTCGTAAACAAAATGTGAAAAAAGGTTCTACTGATGGAGACTGGACAGAGGTTGTAGAAGGCGTAACAGTGGGGCAAAAGGTGGTTAAAAATCCTTCCGACGATGTGTATGACGGAATGGAAGTGAAAGAGAAATGATTACGTTAAATAATATTGCTAAAACGTATTATCAAGGAAAATTGGCGGTACCGATTTTGCATGGTATTAGTTTAACGATTCAGAGCGGTGAGTTCGTTTCGATTATGGGACCGTCTGGTTCTGGTAAGTCGACGCTTATGAATATTATTGGTTGCTTAGATCGTCCAACAGAAGGCGAATATATGCTGAATGACGTGAATATCTTAACAGCAGACGAGTCGAAGCTTGCTTTAATTCGTAATGAATATATTGGCTTTGTATTCCAGCATTTTAATTTACTGCCTCGTCTTTCCGCAGTGGAAAATGTTGAGCTTCCGCTCGTATATGGTGGCGTGAAGAAAGCGGAGCGTCGCAAGCGTGCTTTGGAGGCGTTAGGTAAAGTTGGATTAGCAGACCGCGTGCATCATTTACCAAATGAGTTATCCGGTGGACAGAAGCAGCGTGTAGCGATTGCAAGAGCGATTGCGAATAACCCAACGTTCATTATGGCCGATGAACCGACTGGTGCACTTGATACGAAGTCTGGTGAGCAAGTTATGGATATTTTCACGAAGCTTAATGCAGAAGGTACAACAATTGTTATGGTTACGCATGAAGAGGAAGTAGCAGCGTATTCTTCCCGCCGCATTGTACTGCGAGACGGGAAAGTTACAGAAGATAGAAGGTGTGCGGTATGAGTTTACTAGATAGTATAAAAATTGCCCTATCTTCTATTTTAGCTCATAAATTACGTTCAGCTCTTACGATGCTCGGTATTATTATCGGGGTAGGTTCGATTATTACAGTCGTTGCAATTGGGCAAGGCGGAGAAGCTGCATTGAAATCGCAGTTTGTTGGGGCAGGTAATCAAACGGTTCCGATTCATTATAGTGCAGATATAAACGATCCTTTCGGTATGGGAATGGTAGAAGCACCGAAGATAACTGAAGAAGACATTTTTGAAATTAAAAAAATTCCAGAAATCGCACATGTGGTAACAACAAATTCAACCATGGAACCACTTGATATTGAAGATAAAAAAGAAATGGTGAGTATTACTGGATTAGATAGTGAGTACTTTGCAGTAAATAAAGTAAAGTTGTTAAAGGGACGTTCTTTACAAGAATCAGATGTGGATCAAGGTAATAACGTTGTCATGATTAGTAAACAAATGGAAGAAAAGGTGTTTAAGGATATCAATCCAGTCGGTAAAATTATTGAAATGAAAGGTCAACCGATGCAAATTATTGGTGTCTACAAATCAGATAATGAGTTTATGGGAATGGGACCATCAGAAGCACTAGTTCCAATTTCATTATGGCCGACACTGTATGGGAAAGATGAAATTCAAAATATTTCTGTTCAAGCAAAAAATGTAGATAATCTAGAAAAAGCAGGTAAAAAAGCTGCAGATGTTTTAAATAGTCGTAAACCGACTGATGCAACTGGTAAATATGAAGTTATGAATTTAAAAGAAATTCAAGAAGGTATTTCGAAGATGACCGGTATTATGACAATGATCATCGGTGGTATCGCTGGTATTTCATTAGTCGTTGGTGGTATCGGTGTTATGAACATCATGCTTGTATCTGTAACGGAGCGTACGCGTGAAATTGGTGTACGTAAAGCACTTGGAGCAACGCGTAGTAAAATTTTATTACAATTTTTAATTGAAGCAGTTATGTTAACACTTCTAGGTGGTTTGATCGGAATTGGTCTTGGGTATGGCGGAGCATATATCGTTTCTACATTCGCAAAATGGCCACCACTCGTTTCATGGGAAGTTGTCGTTGGAGGCGTACTGTTCTCGATGACACTTGGTATTATTTTCGGATTAATTCCAGCGAACAAAGCTGCGAAATTAGATCCAATTGAAGCATTGCGTTATGAGTAATTAATAGTGTAGTAGAACTACACATTACCGTTCTAGTGGGCGGTTCATAGCCTCTATATGAGGAAGGAAGTGAACCGCTCGTTAGAACGGGTTATATAAATAGAAGGAGGCGTTATAATGGAAGCTAATTTGAATACGCAAAAAGTTGGCGGAGAAAAGCCATCATTATTTGGAATGATTACTTCTCCGGGTTTGCAGTTTGAGCGAATGAAGACAACGGAGAAAGTTTGGGGTATGTTCTTCTTAGTCGCATTGTTACAAGGGCTTGTAGGTGGTTTAAATTCGTATGTTATGTATACATCACCTGAGATGATTGAAATGCAAAAGAAATTAGGAGGCGAATTTGCAAAACAGGGTTCGCTTGTATCAGAGGTAATTTCTGGTGCGATATGGGGAATAGTAGGTGTTATGATTGCAACACTTGTTATTGCAGCTATTTATAAGGTGTTTATGATGTTCTATGGAAATGATACTTCTTATAAAAAAATAGTAATGATTATTGTATACGCGGATATTGTTGTTATTATTGGTGGACTTATTAATGGTGTTATAGCTTTAATTTTAGGTGCTGGACCAACTGCGTATACAAGTTTAGGACCACTATTCGATCAAGGTTCACTTGCATATGGAATTGGTAATACAATTGAATTGTTCTATTTATGGAATATCATTTTAATTTGGCTAGGGTTACAAATTACAGCTGGAGTAAGTAAAGTGAAGGCAGCTATTCCAATTATTGTTTTATTCATTATTAAAGCGGGATTCCTAGCTGCGATTGTTGTATTGATTGCAAAGTTCTTACCTGGTTTGCCTGTATAATAATATGATTGAATTAAAGGGTGACTCTTCAAGAGAGTCACCTTTTTTATTTTTACCCTTACTTCAAATACCGCCAACAAAATTTCAAATACTATCTAGTGTAATTTCAAATTCCATCGGTAGTATTTGAAATTACTCACAGTGAAATCTTTTCTTTATTTTTATATTGTGAAGGTACCGCGGAATACTAGAAAGGTATACCTTTTAGAAACGGGTACTGTGTGAAGCCAGCGACTTTTACAGAGGTAGTTGTTTTGTATGAAGGAATGATTGTAAATCAAATAAAGAAATTAGGTATTCGCCAAGATTATGAAGAGTATTATCAATGTGGTTTAATTGGTCTTTGGCATGCGTATGAAAGATTTGATGCAAAGAAGGGGTATTTCCCTGCATATGCACTTGTAACAGTGCGTGGTTATATATTAGAAAGATTGAAGAAAGAATCTACTGTACAAGAAAGATATGTATGTGTAGGAGAGTATGAGGATATCTTTCATTTTGAAGACGTTGAAATGAGAGTGAAGGAATTTATGAGTGTGTTAGATGAGAAGGAGAAGTATATTATTTTTGAACGTTTTTTTGTAGGAAAGACGATGGGAGAAATCGCTTTAGAGACGGAAATGACATATTATCAAGTAAGATGGATGTATCGGCAAGCACTCGAGAAAATGCGAGATAGTGTAAGAGGATAAAAATAACAAATAGAATGGAAGGTAAGGAAATACTACCTTCCATTCTATTTGTTATTAAGGTGATGAATCTTGCATGTTCATTTGGGATAATACATATCCAGCTTTCCATAATTGCTGACTTAGCTTATGGGAACTAATTTGTATCGTTACGGTAGCTCCGTTTGAAAAATGAATTTTAGCTCGTTTAGCTTTTTTGAAAAACTCTATTGTATGAACATGTTTGAAGAAAAGCCAAATACAATTTGGAGAAGCAGGAGATTCTGTTGGGAAAGCACAAATATATTCTCTATGATTGATCGGAATTGGAACGTTTTGTTTAAATTTAAATTTTGTTTTAACGGCATTACGTCTCCCTTGATAGGTAGAATGAATATTTGTTAGACAAGATTTCTGTATAAGTTGGAGAGCAGTTTGACAGGAGTAAAGATGGTTTCCGCTACTGTCGATAATTTTTGTACGGTAATAAGGGTGTTTACATGGTTCAAGCATCATTGTAGAACTAGAAATAAAAATGTTGTTTTCATTATCCATAATTCTATATCCTCCCTTATAATTTTCATTCTGAATATAATTATATATAAATTAAGTAAATTAATTGTTAATATTCTATTTCATATTGTAAATTTTGGCTATTCGTTTACAATCAATAGGTGATAGTCTTTCTAATTTGCATCGCTTGTACATATATATGAAAATAGAAAAGAGTAGGCGGTGATATAGTATGAAGAAAAAGTATATTATTATGGCTTTAGTTGTCATTCTCCTAGTATATTTAGCAAACAGCAATCCGAGTAAAGGAGAATATACAGAATGGGCAGCGAAGCAGTTTATGAAGCGAAATGATGTGAGTAAGAAGCTAGATGAAGTTCAAAAAGAGAATGAAGAGGGTCTCCTTGGCGACTTGGCATCGGCCGGTAAAAAGTTAGCGAAAAAGTATGTTGAGCCACAAGTTGGGTTATTAATTGATCATTATACGAAGCGAAATGATTATATATTCTTCTCAACATATACGACTGAGTTTGATATAGGTGAAGAACATTATAAGTATGTATGCGTCGGTTTTTCAAAGATTTTTATCCCGATTGAAATGCCGAAGAAAAAAGACGAATCTGCAAAATGATGCAGATTCGTCTTTTTTATTTTATAGAGTAATTGGAACTTCAGATACATTTTTTTCTACAAGGCGAGCTCCTTTTTTTCTTGTATTTTCATCAATGGATGAAAATACAGATGAGGCAAGGATTGTATCCATTACTTGATTTACGACTTGTGCATCGATTGGTGTGATAGGCGTATCGATAGAAAAAACGACTGTTTTTCCATCTTCTTTCGCGAAAATCAATTCTAGTACTTGCATGTGTTATTCCCTCCTTTGTATTTATCCCGCTATTTACGGGGGTTGGGTCTGCCGGTTAAATTGCGGGCTAATAATCAGTGGGGATGAATAAAATCCCCACTGATCCGAGTTTTACTTTATAGTTTAGAAAGATCTGATGTGCTTACAAGTTGCACAGAGTGAAGTGGTGATGCTTGTAAGGAAGCGAGAGCATGAGCTACGTTGTGTACTTGATCTAAGCTCGCATTTGTTTTAACACGTTTAAATTGTTTGCCCTTGAAAACTGTTTTGCCGTTCTTATCTAATCCGTTGTTTAAGACAAGACGTAAAGTTAAATCCATTACGATTGTTTCAATTGCCATGTGTATCACCTCCTTTCACTTTATAAATAGGGTACAAATGTCATGTTTTGGCGTGAAATTTTTTCTTTTTTTTGGTACCCTTAAAAGATTAAGAGAGGAGAATTCTGGATAATGAATCGTAAATGGTTATTTTGGATTCCTGTATTACTATGGATGGGGCTGATTTTCTATTCTTCGGCACAACCATATAAAAAGCAGGATATGCGTTCAGATATTGAACAATATGTGAATGTTGAATTTGTGAAAGAGCATTTTTCATGGGTATCTATCGATTATGGTGGAGGAACCCCTGTTAGTATTGCGAATAAAGGTGTAGGCGGATTTATTGAGTTTTTCCTTCGTAAAGGTGCTCATTTTATGGTGTTCTTTATGCTAGGTTCATTGATTTATTACGCTTTTCATCGATCAGGTCATTCGAGGAAAAGATGTTTTATATATGCCCTTCTTTTCGTTGCGGGTTATGCAACATTTGATGAAATTCACCAATGGTATACGGGAGACCGTACACCAATGTGGCAAGATTCATTGCTTGATACGTGTGGCGGATTAACGGGAATTATAATAAGTAATTGGTTTTGGAATAGAAAAAAGCGCTAATCTCATTTTGAGATTAGCGCTTTTTTGCGGGTAGTAAAACTCCCCGTAACTGGCCTGATTAAAGTTTCACTTTATACACCAAGTAATTCTTTTAGTTCGTCTGTTGATAGTTCAGTCATCCAACTATCGCTTGTGATGACCGCATTGTTTAGAGATTGTTTTCTTTCTAGCATTTCATCAATTTTTTCTTCTAATGTTCCTGTTGTAATGAGTTTGTGAACATGAACAAACCGTTTTTGACCAATGCGATATGCGCGGTCTGTTGCTTGATTTTCCACAGCTGGATTCCACCAACGATCGTAGTGAATGACATGGTTGGCAGCGGTTAAGTTTAATCCTGTTCCGCCAGCTTTTAAGGATAAGATAAAAATGTCATACGTTCCGTTTTGGAACTCCTCAATCATCTTGTCACGATCTTTTTTCGGTACACTACCGTTTAAGAAGAGGACACGCTGGCCGAATTTTTCTTCTAGCACACGTTTTAGCATGTTCCCCATGCCGATGTATTGAGTGAAGATGAGGCAACTTTCATCTTGATCCTTTATATTTTCGATGAGCTCCATTAACGTTTTTGTTTTCATGGAGCGTTCAACGACATTTTGTGGTTCTTCTTCTTTTAAATAAAGAGCAGGATGATTACAAATTTGTTTTAGCTTGTTCAACATAAGTAATATAAAGCCGCGTCTTTCAATTCCGCTTAATCCTTCTACATTTTGCAGTGTATCTTGAACAAGTTGTTCATATAAGGAAGCTTGTTCACCAGTAAGAGGACAGTAAGCTTTTTGTTCTTGTTTATCGGGTAAATTTAATGCGACTGTTTGATCTTTCTTCGTTCGGCGCAGTAAAAATGGTGAGATAAACCGTTGAACTTGTTGGATTTTTCCTTCATCACGATCTTTTTCAATCGGTGTGACGAAGCGGCGCTGGAATTGCCCTAAGCTTCCGAGATATCCATGATTAATAAAGTCGAAAATGGACCAAAGTTCAGCGAGGCGATTTTCCATCGGCGTACCAGTTAAAGCGATTTTGTGATTTGCTTGCAAGTTTCGTACTGCTTTCGACTGTTTCGTATGTGGGTTCTTAATATTTTGTGCTTCATCCAAAATAACAGCATCCCAGCATAATGAAGTCAGTTCTTCCTCATCGAGCTGAGCCAATGCATAAGATGTTAATACAACATCTGCCGATTGAAGGAAATCTTCAAATAAATTGCCCTTATCTCTATTACTTCCGTAATGTAATTGAACACGTAAATTCGGTGCGAAACGCTCAAATTCTTTTTGCCAATTTCCAAGAACAGATGTCGGTGCTACGATTAATGCAGGGCCTGTTTTGAGATTGTTTTCTTTTATATATAGTAAGTAAGAGATTGTTTGAATACTTTTCCCGAGTCCCATATCGTCAGCTAGCAATGCTCCAAATCCAAGATTTCGTAAATATAATAGCCATTCAATACCGTGTTGTTGATACGGACGAAGTGTTGCGTTTAGTGAAGTAGGGACATCTACTTTTGGAATATCTCCAATATGAAGCAGCTTCTGGAAGAGTTCTTCATAATATCCATCTAGTTCGATTTCGATATCAGTAAACGGACTATTATCTTCTACAATTTCGGTTTCAGCCGTATTTGATAAATGTTGCTGCAGGACATCTTTCATCTCTAGTCCGTATTTATCGGCACGGTTCATGAGTTTTCTTACTTCTTCGATAAAGGCTGGATCTAGTCGCATCCATTGACCGTTTATATTAAATAGACGTTTGTTTTGTTCAACGAGTTCGAAAAATTCGCTTTCCGATAAATCAATGCCGTTCGTCGAAATGCGCCAGTCAAAATTAACGAGCGTATTCATACCGAAGAACGATTGTGTTTGTGCTGTATTTTGCTTCAACTGAACACGTAATTTCGGTTTTGTTGCTTTTAAATTTTGCCACCATGATGGTAGTAAAATTGTAATGCCGGCTGCAAGTAATTCATTGCTTGCTTCTGTTAAGAAGTTCCACGCTTCGGTTTCAAAGAGCTCATTTCGGAACGTATCTCCTTCTTTTAACCACGGTATGAGCTTACTAAAACCTTCTTGTGTCTCTGTAATCCGTTCTTCGTAATCGTGCCATCTTTTCGGTAAGGAATCGATGTTTTCATATACATATATGCGATGCGCCCCGCGCTTTGGTGTCACAATTGTTTCAAGCTTCCACATTTCAAATTCTTCTTGTGGTTCTTGCAGTCTTAGTCCGATTGTAAACGGAAGATCATCTTCAATATAACCAATTTTTCGAAGCCAATCTTCTTCATGTAGTGCTGTTTCCAATTGTCTTTTCGTAAAGTCGTAATGTTCATATAGTCTTTTGGCATCTTCCCAGCCGTCATTTGAGCGATTATCTTGTAATATGCTTTCATTAACTGCTGCTGAGAAAAGAGATGCTAATGTGTCATCTTCAATTGGTGTATTTTGAACTTTCCAAGATGGTTGTTTGGACCAATGATTCATATCTGGTACGAAGCTACCACTCGTAAAGGCATCCCATAATTCATTTGCATCTTTCGTAAGGGCTGTAATAGGTCCGTTTATTTGCATATGTGCAAATGAATTCATCGGTTTGTTTGCAATGTATTCAAAGGCTTGTGCATTTGTTAGCAGCACACCTTGTTTTCCTTCGAAGGTTGCTTCTTTTAGAGAAGTACCGTAGAAAGAAGTGGAGTGCCATGTGAATGCATTTCGTTTCCAACTTGTTACGGATAATGGAGTACCGCTGTCATCTTCTCCCCAAAGGAACCAACCTTGACTAACATGCTGGAGCCTAATTGTTACTTCAGTTTGATTGATCATCGATTAATTTTCCTTTCCGTAATTCCTCTTGTAGTGCACGCAGACGTGAATGGAGATTGGCGATGTGAATAATGAAAGCATCCCATTCATCGGTGCGTTTTAATCGTTTATATAATGTGCGTAATTTCTTTAAGTAACGAACTGCGCGTTTATATGATTTGCGATTTCGTTCTTCAATTGCCTCTACAGCAGCAAGATGGTAAAGAGGAAGTGCCGCTTCTGGCGCTTCTTTTTCAATATCTTTCAGTGGCTCTTTCAACAGTTCAATTGCTTCAAATCCATATAGGAGATGAAGCTCTGCCCATGTGCGATACTGTTTTTTCGCGAGTACGTACTGTTCATAGTTTGTGAAACTATATGGTAATAGCTCTTGTAAAATCATTTCGAAACCAGCTTGTTCATTTGTATGTGTTGCATATGTTTCATACATGATTACAAATAGCCGAACGACATCTTTTATGAAAATCGTATTTTCGTGATCTTGGATTGTTTTCTTTACTTGTTTATACGTAAAGGAAAGCCAATTTTTCGCACGATCCCACTGCATGGCACTTAATAGTTCTTCTAACCAATAGAAGTATAGACTCACAACAGAAGCAGGCTGTTTTTTTAGTAAGTCCATCGCTAGTAGATCTTCGTCATTCAAAAAGAGAAGATGGGAAGACGCTAACGCTTTGGATAGTGGATTGATTTTCGTATCGATTCGTTTTTCTTCTTCTTGTATTTTCTCTTTATTGTTTAAAAGTTCACTCCATATGTGACGATAAATGAAAAATCGCTCTTGCGTATAAGTGTCGGTAGAGAAGAATGCTTCATGAACGAGACGAGCTGTTTCTTGTAAAATTATTTCAGACTCTGAAGGAATCGCTTCTGATTGTAAGTCCCGAACGATGGATTCCACTTTGTCTACAAATAGGCGAATGACATTAACAGGTTGGTGATAAGAATACGTTTTGTTTGCGTCGAATGCCTGAATTTCTTCTAATAACTTTTGAAAGCAGTAAAGTGCTGCGTGTAACCTGAATAATTCATGTATCGCAATGACACGCGGAGCTTTCCGCTCAAGTTTCGTATAGAAATCTGTAAAGATACTCATAAGAAAATACATTTGTTTATAAGTAAGCCGAGCTTGTTCTTTTTTAAATGATTCATATTCTTTTTCAAAATACGATTGCCAACTTTTATAATCGGTTTCTTCAAAAGCTGATGATTGCAATACTTGTCTTGCAGTTCGAATAGGAGGAAGGGAAGGTTTCGTATTATTTTTAAATAAAGTTAATACATCTCCTACTTGCCCGAAACTAGACGCTGCAGATAGTAATACAGCAAGCATATGCTCACATTGTGTTGGTGCGAAGCAATCACAATAACTTTCAGCGACGTTACGAATCGGAATATGAACGCTATATACGTTGCCTTCCGCATCTACAGTTCCTGATAGTGTATAACCATCAAAGTCAACATTGTAGACAACACCACTACGATATAGGTGCCGAGCTGTAGCGACATGTTCCTGATCAGCTGTTTGCTGTGGATCTAGTCCTTGAACGAACTCATTCGCAATCATCATAATTTCATCTTTCGTAATTGAGTGTTGCAGCATAATATTCCTCCGTACACATATTTCTTTCCTTTACCATTATAAACAAAAAATGCTCAAAACAGAAAAAATGAAATTTGGATTACATAACTTGAAAATCATGGTAATATATAAAATGTTAATTTCGTATATGAATATATACGTATAGGAGGAGAAATGATTTGTCAGATTTACAGACGAAGTTAGGTAGTGGAATGAATAAGTTACAAGAAGGAATAGAACAAGGGAAAATGAAGTTGCAAGTTGCACAAGAAATTGCTCAATTGAAAAAGGGAATGCAAGTGCAAATGCAGAAAAAAGCAGAGGTTCTATTAGAGGTGGGACAGCAATTGTACGTTCAATTAAGAGGAAATGGAGTAAATGAATCGAGCTTAAAAGAAATGATTGCTCCAGTTCAAGAATTTGATGTAGCTATTTATCAAGCAAGAAAACGCATTGTTGAATTGCAAAAACAACAAGGTGAAAAAGCTACATGTGAATGTGGTGGATCTTTATCAATAAATGATAAGTTTTGTGGTTCGTGTGGAAAGCCTAACCCAATGTTAGCAGTAGAAAATGAAGGTGAAACGGTAAATTGTATTTCATGTAATGAGCATATCGATAAAAACTCTACTTACTGTCCAGTTTGTGGAATTAAGCAAAGTGGGGAGTGAATTAAATGTATTGTCGCACATGTGGAAAACAACATGGTGAAGAAGTAAATTATTGTCCAAATGAAGGTAGTATGGAGATTGCAGGAGCTATAGATGCAATAACATTAGAAAAAGATACTGCAAAATACTGCAAAGGTTGTGGCAATGAAAATGCTCAAAAAAATTTATATTGTCAAAAGTGTGGGTATTCTTTATTTGTTGCGAAGAAAAAAGAACAATCTGTAAAATTGCCTACAATGGATGGTGCTCCTAAAGTTGAATTTAAAGCAGATAAAGCCGTTTTACAAAAAGGTTTTATTGGTGGGGCTGTTGCAAGTATTCTCATGTTAATTGCTGGTTGGATTGGTAGTTTATTATTTGCTTCTATGTTAAGTGAGATGTTTAGCAAATTTGCGAAAGAATTAGAAATGTTGCCGAATTTTTATTCGAGTGCAACTTCTACGATGTTAAGTTATCATTTACTTGGTTTTACAGCTAACGACGATAGTGGATTGATATTTTCTTTATCTTGGCATACTCCATTTACATTACTATTAATCATTCCATTTATTATTTTCGCTGGTACAGGAATTTGGTTAGGGAAGCAGCATGTTGCGAAAACGATTAAAGATCAAATTTTTATGGCATCAACAGTTGGTATTATTTATGGCGTCTTTTTATTCATTATAAGTTTTATAGCATCACAATCTTTTGCAATTCCATTCTCAGAAGCAGGTAAGATTACGGTTGGCTATTCAGCGATTAAGAGTTTATTGAGTGGTTTTGTATGTGGGACATTATTTACCTTATTAGGATTTATTGCTCATACAAGCAAAAACAATATGGCAGCAGCATTTCAAGAGTTAATGCCATATGGAGCGTCTGTTTATTACGGTGTTTCAGCTATGATAAAAGGACTTTTAGTAACAGCAGTAGCGGTTTGTATTATGGCGTTAGTAAGTAAGGAAGATGGTATTGAACCATTAAAAGAAATAACAACTTTAAAATCTGAAAGTACATTATTAGCATTAGAGTTAACACCTCAATTATGGAGTATGGCTCATTTTGCGCCGTTAGAAGTATCAAGTCCAGCACTTAGTAAGGAATTTACTGGAATTGGAAAGAAATCAAAAGCATATGAGAGCACACTATCGTTTTCATTTATATCAGGCGTCTCTGTAAATGGCGTAGAGCTCAGAGAGATATTGATTTCAAAAGGAGCAAATGAGGAAAGCCTTGCAGAATTTGATAAAGTGAATAACGTATTCCATTATGGTTTATTACTGCTTATTATTCCATTGTTCTTTATGTTTAGAGCGGGAAGAAAGTTAGCTAAATTACCGACTGCCAATATATATATTACATTAGCGGTATGCAGTGGTTCTTACACAATTATGATGATTGTAATGAATATGATTTCTAAGTTCCAAATTAATGTTTCAGGAACTGTAACAGGTTTATTTGGAACAAGTGGAACGGTATTATCTATGCAAAATTCATTTATATATTTAACTTTGTTTAGCTTGATTGTGACATATGTAGCAGCATTTGCTGGAATGAAATTAGCTAAAAAATAGGAGGAGAGCACGTTGAAGTTTTGTGGAACATGTAAAAAGAACGTTGCAGACCATTTAAACTTTTGTCCTGAGTGTGGGAGTAAAGTAGAAGTAATCGTTGATAACACTGCTGCTTCATATACAGAATTACAAAGCGAGACAAAACCAGTGAAAAGTAAGAAAAATGTATTTTTAATCATTGGTTTAGCTATTATTGTTATTTTATTATTTGGGGCATATAAATTTGGAGCATATAAGTTTTCAAAAGAAAAGCAAGTAAATGTAATGATTGAAGCATTCCAAAAGAAAGATATTAACGCAATTGATGAGTTTGTGAAAGCAAATGATTCAAGCTTAAAGATTAAGACGGAGGATATTAAAGCGTACATGCGTTATTTAAAAGAGAATCCTTCTTACAACAAACAATTGTTGTCTTATTTACAAAAACAGACAGTAGATCAAAAGTTAACAAAAGATAAACCTGCATTTAAAGACGGGGAAATAGTAGAAGAGGGAAAAGAGTGGTTCTTATATCCAAAGTATAAGTTCAGCATGAAATCTTATTATATGAGCGTAAGTACAACTGCAAAGAATGCAGAAATATATGTGAATGATAAAAAAGAAACAGAGCTTTCTAGTGATAAAAATTCGAAAGAGTTGGGGCCATACTTCCCAGGTACATATGTTGTAAAGGCAACGGCGAAGACAGAACTTACTGAATTAGAAACAGAGAAAGAAGTAGATTTAGCGGATGAACAGAGCGAGAAAGTGAAAATTGATTTATCGCTTGAAGGCAAGTATGTAAGCATTTCTTCTGATGAAAGTGATGCAACTGTATTTGTGAACGGGAAAAAACGTGGAAAATTAAGTTATGGAAGTTATAAGCTTGGTCCTGTATCCACAGATGAAACAGTAGAAGTACATTTAGAGAAAACTACTGATTTCGGTGTGATGAAATCTGAAAGTGTTAAAATTGGAGACCAAAGCACGTATTACTTAAAATTCCCGAAAGAAACATCAAATTCAGCAGTGGGCGACTTTGTAAAAAATCATATTTATGCTAACGTACGTGCAATTTCATTAAATGATTTTAGTTTAATTGAAAATAATTATGATAAGAGCGGGAAATCGTATAAGGAAGACCGTGATTATATACAGTATTTACACAAAAAAGGAATTACAGAAGACTTATTAACGATGGAAGTTCGTAATGTAGAGCGTCAAAGTGATACGAAATATAAAGTAACGACATATGAAGAGTATCATATTCGTTACGGTGATGGATCTGTGAAGTTCAAAAGTTTTAATAACGAACATATTGTAACTGTGAATGGAAATGGAAAGATGCTGTATCATTCTCTTGGTGCAAATAATACGTTGAAATCAGAAGATGTATCTGGTCCAACTCGTTAATATGAGAGAAGCTGTTCAATATTTGAACAGCTTCTTTATTTTGTAGCTATATCAATATTTCGTGTCAAACCGTTGATATATCGTAAGTTATGATAGATATAATTGAAAAATCGTTGATATATTGCGATTTATGATAGATATATTCGGAAAATCGTTGATATATTTTTCTTAAATTGTGTTCATGAAGGGAAAATAAAAAAGATATCACTTAGCCGAAAAATCCGGCGAGGTGATATCTTTTTTTACGATTATGAGTGCGTTTCCTTTAATATCGCTTGTACATACGGATCATGTAATATTTGCTCTATAATTGGCAACATATTTTGTTCAAATGGAATGTCGATAGGAAATGGTTTTTGAGAGCCTGGTTTTATTCCATATTGCACAATTTTGTAATGTGTATTGTTTTCAGACTTGAGCACAATTAACTTATAGCGATTATCATCGCCAGCAAGTGAGAAATCAATAGAAGTAGCGTTATATGTTACTTCATCTTTATATATGTACGGCTTTGGCGTACCAATCCAGTCTACTTTTGCTTGTACATTCATGGGCATAGCCTCCTTATATGTATTATAAATAAATAAAAGCCAGCTCTCAATAAAGAGAACCGGCTTGTAATTTAGCAGTCATTGGTTATTTTAAAATTTTCACTTTAACAGTTTTGCGTCCCCATTTTTGAGCAGCGCTATCTGATCCAAGTAAGATGTCGATACGGTTACCTTTAATTGCACCACCAGTATCTCCAGCGATAGCTTCTCCGTAACCTTCTACCCATACTTTAGATCCTAATGGGATTACTTTCGGATCAACAGCGATCATTTTCATGTTTGGATTCGCAGTTAAATCATGACCCATTGCAGTTAATACACGGCCGCCATATGTGCCACCGTTTTCGCTCGGGTGAGCTGTATATGCTGTAGCTACAACTGTTAACTCACGACCACCAGATGGTGTGCTAGTTTCAGCAGCTTTCACAGCAGGCTTAGCAGCTGGTTTTGCTTGTGCTGCAGGTGCTTGAGCCTTAGCTGGTGCTTCAGCTTTAGCAGGAACAGTCGTTTCTTGTTTCTCAATTACAGGTGCTGTACCTGTTAAGAAAGGAACATGAACATAAGCTGTTTTCCCGTTATATTCAAATTGTAACCACTCATTTTGTACTTGGTTCGTTGTTTCGATTACATCGTCTTTCTTCAACTTTCCAAGAATTTCTGAGTTTGTGTTCGCTTCAGCACGTACGTTTAATACGTTAGCTGTTACGTAGTAGATGCTTTTTGTGAACTCTGCACTTACGAATGCGTCTTTACCGTCTAAAGTAACTTTTGACCATCCGTTCTCTGTATTTTGAACATCTATCTTATTACCGTTTAGTAATTTACCGACAACTTTTGATTCCGTAGTAGGGTTTTCGCGTACGTTTAGTACGTCTGTTGTTACAACAGTTTCTGCATTAGCAGATGATGTGAAAATCCCAAGACCAAAAACTGCTGCTGTTGCTATACCAATTAATTTTTTCATGATAGCCTCCATTGCGTTTGTTTTCGTGTCCTCATTATAGCAACAGATTTTTTCGGATTTGGGGAAAACACACAATTACAAACCATTCGTAATAAGTCGTTAACATCCTGTAATATAACAAAAAATATAGGAAAGCGTTTTTCATTCTATATGACTCATAGGTTTCTAGTTATATTCAAAATATTTAATACAACATGTTTTTTTCGACGTAAATAAGAATGTTACAGGAATGTTACATGATGTTTACTAAACGATTACATTCCTTGAGTATTTTACCGTTTTATGGGTAATATAGTTATATAAACATAAACATTTTGTTTGTGAAGCTATAAACACGTGCTATATACTAGCAAAAAAACCGCATAATTGTTACAAAACGAAAGGGTTGCAAGGAAGAACTTTGCCCTTTTTTACATATGTAACACATCCTTTTTTAGGAAAATACATTCCTATCCGCGTTTTTCTCACACAATTTGACAGCAGTATTTCTAACTTGTAGCTCTTGCAGAGTGAAAAGGTTATACGAAAGGTAAGGCTGTCCATAAGAATTCGAATTGGTGAAGGTGAAAGTAAGAAAATCACCGCAAAATTATAGTTTTCTATCCGATTTTACATATCGGAATTTATGTTATTTACAAAAACGAAACCTACGAAGGGGGATTTGATGAGGAAACTGACAAAAACATTCATCGTTTCATTAACATTATGTATTGCATTTACAATTTGGGGGATTATTCCCGAATCTATTATTGGAAAAGGTAGCTTAGGAAATGTAACAACCGCAATTCAAACTGCATTAGTTAGTAAGTTTGGATGGTTTTATATTATTTCCGTTTCTATTATTTTAGGTGTATCTATCTTTTTAATTGTTTCGAAATACGGTTCTATTCGTTTAGGTAAAGATGATGACGAACCTGATTATAGTTATATGACATGGTTTGCTATGTTATTTAGTGCTGGTATGGGTATTGGCTTAGTTTTCTGGGGCGTTGCCGAACCATTAAACCATTTATACGCACCTCCGTTTGGGGATAGTGCAACTGAGGAAAGTGCGCGCCTTGCACTGCGTTTTTCATTTTTCCATTGGGGATTACATCCTTGGGGACTATATGCGTTTGTAGCGTTATGTATTGCTTACTTTACCTTTAGAAAAGGAAAAGCAAGTACGATTAGTGCGACAGTAGGCCCGTTATTTAAGGGCGGGGAACACGGGCGTATTGCTCATTCATTTGATGTGTTAGCTGTTTTCGCAACTGTGTTTGGTGTTGCAACATCATTAGGTCTCGGTGCAAAACAAATTGCAGGTGGTGTTAGTTATTTAACATCTATCCCGAACTCATTAACGACTCAGTTAGTTATTATTGCAATTGTAACAGTATTATTTATGTTATCTGCGCAAACAGGTCTTGATAAAGGAATTAAATATTTAAGTAATACGAATATTATTTTTGCGTTTGCACTTATGATCATTGTATTATTTGCAGGTCCAACAAACTTTATTATGAATTACTTCACTTCAACAATAGGTTCTTATATTCAGGAATTGCCAAGTATGAGTTTCCGTTTAAGTCCATTGGATGAAGGCGGAAATCAATGGATTCAGTCATGGACAATTTTCTATTGGGCATGGTGGATTGCGTGGTCACCATTCGTAGGTACGTTTATTGCTCGTGTTTCACGAGGCCGTACAATTCGTGAGTTTGTTATCGGTGTGTTACTCGTACCGACCGTAATTGGTGCACTTTGGTTCTCTGTGTTCGGCGGTACTGGTATTCATATGGAGCTGTTTGGTGATGCACATATCTTCGACAAAGTGAAAGAAATGGGAACAGAAGTAGGATTATTCGCTATGTTCGATCAGATGGGCAGCTTTGGATCAGCTTTATCGGTTTTAGGTATTTTACTTATTGCAACATTCTTTATTACATCTGCAGACTCTGCAACATTCGTTTTAGGGATGTTAACGACACATGGTAGTTTAAACCCACCAAATCGTATTAAAATGATTTGGGGTATCGTTCTAGCCGCGATAGCTTCTACGCTATTATATATTGGCGGATTAGAAGCCTTACAAACGGCAGCTATCATTGCAGCATTCCCGTTCGTCTTTGTTATTTTCTTTATGATGGCAGCATTATTTAAAGAGTTACAAAAAGAAGGACGTATGAAGCGTCATTAATAATAGAAGGAAAAGAGCTGATTTCATATCAGCTCTTTTTTTATCCCTCTATTTGCTGAGCAGTAAGAACCCCACCTCAAAATTCAGCAAAAGCAAATAAATCGAGCTGCTTGTAAAAGCCCGATTGGTGATGGCTAATGAAAGTTTCACTTTATATAGAAGAAATTTGAAATGCGGGTAGGGGAAATAAAATACTTTACCATATAAGTAGTATGCCTTTTATACCAAGAAAAAATGATAGGTTTCGACAATATTCGATACCTTACGAATTCTATTCGTATTTTTGTCAAAAATATGTCGGAAATGTGTTGTCACGTTTATATATATGTGCTATATTATTTCCTGTAAGCGATTTCAAATAGTTTTAAAGCGCATTCAAGGGGGA
Source organism: Bacillus sp. AR8-1 (assembly GCF_008042345.1). NCBI lineage: Bacteria > Bacillati > Bacillota > Bacilli > Caryophanales > Bacillaceae > Bacillus > Bacillus sp. AR8-1. The sequence goes on along the minus strand of NZ_QNUB01000008.1, from coordinate 280,443 downwards.
CATCTAGAATAATGAAACGTTACGAAAGAAAGTGGAAGCATATTTGTTTGAAACGTGTGGCACATCGTAGTGTCCAAGAAAGCACGGAACCTAAGACTGAAACGCGCAAAGAACAGCAAGAGAAGCAATTGGTTCTACAAAAATAGCAATCACTTTTTCGTATATAAATGAAGGTCGATCGTTCGTTGGGGGATGGACGTGAAATTACTTTCAGCTAAGGGGTATTGTCTGATATATAATTTATACGGCAATAAATAAGCACAGAGCATACGGCGCTCTGTGCTTATTTTTATTTATCTTTTTTGAATCGAACTGTCTTATCCCAGCCAATGACTTGTTTCTTGCTCTTCGCACGTAAGTATAAGATTAAGCTGCGAATAAATAAGTACGTAAAGAGCTGTGCGTACGTAAAGTACATAATAACGCTAATAAAAATATTAGTCGGTGTAAAGGTTCGTTCCACACTCTGGGCACTAAATAATTGAGAAACATATGTAATATATGCGACATACCACATAAATAGTAGTGGAATGCTATATTGAATTTGGAATATCCCGAGTAGCCCAATTACAAACCAAACGTTCGAAATGATTAGGAATAGCCAAAATACAACATACACTAGAACTTGTTGTAAGGAATGAACGAGCAGTTTTCCTTTAAAGAAGCTTAATGACGAGAACATTTTTTCTAAAATGTATAAATTCCCTTGGAGCCAACGTGTACGTTGTTTAATAAGAATTTTTAAATGCTCTGGTTCTTGTTCCCAAGTAACTGATTCTGGGACGATTGGTAAGAGATAACCTTTTTGTGTAATTCGTAATGTTAATTCGGCATCTTCTGCAATTGCATAAGGGTCATAGCCACCAAGCTCTTCTAGTGCAGAGCGACGAAGAAGCATGTTTGTTCCTGTCAGTGAGCCTGTTTGGAATAGTAACCAGCGTCCAGATTGCATAAGGAGCTGGAAGATTTGAAATTCTAGTGAAATCATTCGCGTCAGCCAGTTTCTTTTTTCATTTACTGTACGAACATGTCCAACAGCCCCAACAGCATCTTCAGTTGTTTCAGCGTGCTCTACAAGCATTCGCAGTGCGTGTGGCTCAGGCTGGTTATCTGCATCGTAAACACAGAAGTATTCACCATCTGAAATACTAAGGCCGTAGTTTAGTACACGTGATTTACCCTTCGGTTCACCGGGTGGAACACGAATGTGACGAATGTGGGCATAAGCTTTGTCGAAATCATCGCCGATTTCAGGTGTTTCATCTTGAGAGTTATCATTTAATAGATAAATGGTTAGCTTTCCTGGATATTCAATCTTCGCCATTGCCTCTAAAGTATCTTTAATAACGACCCCTTCATTATGAGCAGGGATGAAAATATCGACGCTCGGATAATGTTCTAATGTACGATCTTTTCGTTTACTATTTCGGTGAATTAAGCCCGCAATTGTTAAGAAAGAGTAGTAAACGAGTAAGCCAGAGAATAGAAAGGCCGTAAAAATAAGAACATATTTAATTGAAAATGTGATACTGATCCAAAAAACGAGTACGCAAAACAGAAGAAATAAAAGAAGTATAACGAGAGTCATCATAACAATGTCTGTCCTTTGTTTCCAATTTGCTCACGTGAAATTTTTATATCTCGGATTGCTTCAGCTGCAAGCCATTGCTCCATTTTTGGCTTTAGGCGGTTCATTACAATATCAGCACCAGCTTCATTTGTGTTTTGTAATAAAATAACTAGCGTATTATTATCATATTCAGCAGCAAGGTCAAAATCATTCCTTACGGTTTCAACTAATAAGGAAGCTACACGGTCCATAACACTTTCCTTCGTATATTTACTAAAGGAAGTGAAATCAAAGTAAACAATAATGCCTGTTTCGTTACGACGATTCATTGCAGTCGTTAATAACGCTTGGCGTCTCTCGAATTCTTGTCTCGTTAGTAATTTTGATTCTCCAATATATTGTTCCAACGTTCTCACACGCTCAGTCAAAGTTTTATTTTCATGAATCACTTTTTTCAATAGGTGAGTTGTTATGTATACAATGAAGAAGTTAGCTGCCATCAGGAAGTGGGTAATCATATATTGCCATTGAACTGATGTACTCCATAAATGAAGCCATGCTTCATAAAATAAATAAAATACGGAAATGATGGTTCCTAGTATGAAGAAAATAAATGCTGTTTTGTCAGCTAAAAATAAGAATAGTACATTTACGATTACGTATATTATTGTAAAAATGAGCGCATGCTCATAATTCGTCACATGTACAGTAGTAAAATAAAATACAATTTGTAGAATCCACATAGAGAGGATTTTATAGAACTTATCTTTCACAAAACTTTCCTCCTTAAAGCTATTTCATCCATAGATACTTGTAGTATGCGCAATTATTAAGAAATTGACTATGTCTTTAAATTCTTTTGAAGGGCAACAACAAGTAGTATTTCTATTTTCATCAGAAAAATAAAAAGATCTAAACATTATTGTATCATAATGTTCTTATATTTGGGATAAGGTGCTTGATAGATATATATAATACGCTTGGATTGCATGAAAAAAGTCTTCTCTTGGAGAAAGAGAAGACTCTATATAAGTTTATAGGAACATCATACCTGCAACTGCTGCGTTTAAGAAGTTCGCTAATGTACCAGCGATAACTGCTTTAATCCCTAATTGTGCAATTTGTTTACGGCGAGTAGGAGCTAGCGTTCCTGTTACACCTAACTGAATTGCGATAGAAGAGAAGTTTGCGAATCCACAGATTGCGAATGTTAAAATTAGATTTGTTTTGTCAGAGAACTCTGCCATGTGTGGTCCTAAGTTTGCGTATGCAACGAATTCGTTGATTGCAAGTTTTTGACCGATAAAGCTTGCTGCTTGTACAGCTTCACCTGGAGAAACACCGATTAAGATTGCAAATGGTGATAATAAGTAACCGAAGATTAAATCAAGGCTAAGTTTAATATCGAACCAAGAACCAACCCATCCTAATAATCCATTTAATAAAGCGATTAATGCGATGAAAGCCATTAACATTGCTGCTACGTTAATAACAAGTTGCATACCTTCAGATGCACCGCGTGCAGCTGCATCGATAACGTTTGCATCTTCACGTTCTGTAGAAAGTTCAACGTTATTATCTACTTTTTCTGTCTCTGGCATGATTAGTTTTGCAATTAATAAGCTTGATGGAGCTGCCATAATTGCAGCTGCTAATAAGTGCTCTAACGGAATACCCATTGCTGCATAGCCGACAAGAACGGATCCAGCAACAGCTGTCATACCGCTTACCATAATAGTGAAGAATTCACTATTTGTTAAGCGTGCTAAGTAAGGTTTAATTAAAATTGGAGCTTCAGTTTGTCCTAAAAATACAGTCGTTACTGAGTTTAAGCTTTCTGCTTTAGAAGTGCCAAGAAGTTTACTTAATGCACCACCAACGACGCTAACAAATTTCTGCATAATACCGAAATGATATAAGATTGCTACTAATGAACTAATAAATACGATTGGAAGTAGTGCTTGAATAAAGAATACAAATCCCCAAGGTCCTTTTGCGTTGACTAAATCCCCAGCAACGAACTTAATTCCCTCGTAAGAAAAATTAATTAATCCTTGAACACCGTCAGCAGCGTGTTTTAAACCTGCTTTACCAGCATCCCATCGTAATACGATAAATGAAAATGACATTTGTAATGCTAGCGCAATTAAAATTGTGCGCCAATTAATAGCTTTGCGGTTGGAAGATAGTAAGAAAGCAATTGCTAATACTCCAATCACGCCGCCAATTCCCCATAAAAGATTCATGCAGTGTATGCTCCTTCCTCATAGTAAAAAAGTGTATAAACCAGTTGTCTATACGTTTACGAATATAACATCTTAAGTAACTTATCATAATGGACATCGGAGGTCAAACGTCTGATGAAAAGTTTAAATAAAAAGAAAATTCTTCAAAAAAACACATATAAAATAAATAGACATGAAATAGGTTATGTTTTTTATGAAAATATATACATTATGATAACGTTATGCATTATTTTTGCAGAATAAAGTGTATGAAATGGAAGAATAGATACATTATTTTTATAGAGAGAAGGTAGGAGAAAGGGAGTAATATGTTGAACTCATAGCAAAAAGCCTTCTAGTAAACTAGAAGGCTTGGAAACTATTAATTAAGGTGCTTTCGTGTATCCTAAGAAGTGGCTCTTCCAATAAGAGTTACTTAATGAAGCGATTGCTACACCTTTATCTCCAGCTTGGATAAATGATCCGCCCCCAAGGTAAATACCCATGTGAGAAGGACCTGATTTATAAGTGTTTTGGAAATAAATTAAGTCACCTGGTTGTGGATTTGAAGTTTGTGGTAGGCTACTCCAATATCCCGCAACACTTTGACGGCTAATGTTATGACCAAATTTCTTAAATACGTGGTAGATGTAGCCACTGCAGTCTACGCCGTTAGCAGAAGTTCCGCCCCAAACGTATGGTACACCTTGCATTGATTTTGCATATGCAAGTACGGAAGAACTGTCGCCACTATTATTGCCTGTATTATTATTGTTGTTATTGTTTTGATTGTTATTTTGGTTATTGTTAGGCTTATTATCTACTGCGCCTCCAACTGGTGTTTTAGATAGGTAACGTGTTCCGATATAACCATTTTGACCGTTGTAGTTAATTTTGCTCCATCCAGAGTTTTCAGAGATTACTTGAACCTTCTGACCTTGTGGAAGTGCGCCTATGATTCTATAATTTGTACCTTCGCCGCTACGTACATTTAGTGCAGAAGCATTAATGTAATAGTCGCCAATTGCACCTTGGTTAGGTTTTTCAGGTTGTTTTGGTTGCTCAGGAGTAGTAGTGCCACCTTTAACGAATTTTACAAATTCGCTACTAACAAAGCCTGTTTTTCCTTGGTAATTTACTTTAAACCAACCGTTTTCAGATCCAACTACGTTTAATGTTGTACCGTTTAAAACGCCACCAATTACACTATGGTAAGCGGCAGGGCCTGTACGAACACGTAAAGATGTAGCGTTAACTACGTAAGAACCACCAGTTTGAATAGTTCCATTATTATTGTTTTGCTCTTGTTTGTTGCCTTCTGTAACGTTTTCGTTAGAACCGCCTTTTGTTACGTAGTCTTTGCTTATATAAGCAGTTTGTCCTGCGTAATTGATTTTGAACCAATCTTGAACTTCGCCGACAACTTGTACTACTTGTCCTTTTTTGACAGAACCTACAGTTGTGTGAGAAGTGCTAGGACCTGTACGAACGCGAAGGGAAGATACATTTACTGTATAGTTTCCGCTTGCTGGTTTTACTTCTTGGTTGTTATTATTCGTATTGTTGTTTGAAGAACCCCCATTAGAAGAAGCGCCAGATACGAATTCGCCACTTACATAACCTACTTGTCCATTATGGTTAATTTTCACCCAACCATTTTCTTGTCCAATTACGTTTAATGTTTGTCCTTCATATACACGTCCAGAAACAGAACTAGAAGTGTTAGGAGCTGTACGTACACGTAATACATCAGCAGTAACTTTATTGTTTCCACCTGTGCTTACATTGTTGTTTGCTGCTCCACTTTTTGATACAAATTCGCCACTAACAAAGCCTGTTTTTCCGTTAATGTTAATTTTGAACCAACCATTTTCTTCGCCAATCACGTTTAGTGATTGACCGCTATAAACGCGTGAGATGATGTCGTGAGAAGTGCTTGATCCTGCACGAACATGTAATACGCTCGCGTTTACCTTATAAGATGAGTCGTTTGATGCAGAAGCTTGGACAGTTGTAGCAGCTTTTTGTGTATTTTGTTCAGGTGCAGCTTGAACACTATCAAGTGTAGGTGCTGCTCCCCCTGCTACAGACACTGCCGCAAGACCGGCAAGGTACTTTTTCATAATTTGTCGATTCCTTTCTGTCTGTAATGTAGTGAAGAAATATTTACCAACTGTTAAAAATTCTAAAGAGCATGTCGATTACTGTCAAGACTTATATAGGAATCTGAATATGACAAAAAGATTACAAGAAAAAAATCAAGGCATAAAATTACACCTTGATTTCCATTTAAATGCATATATTGAATATGAAAGGACAGAAATTATTCGTGTTTAAGAAGATGCCATATTGGATTGTAACAAGATTTGATTAAAAGATTTTTGCAGTTTTTTGGTGATAGGTCCAACTTGCCCATCTTGAATCGCGGTTCCATCAAGGTGGGTCATTGGTAAAATTTCAATCGTTGTGCCTGTAAAAAAGCATTCATCTGCTTGATAAACGTCACGAACGCTGAAAAGTTCTTCCTGTACAGGAATGTGAAGAGTATTGGCTAAAGAAAGGACATATTGACGAATAATACCATTTAAAATAAGGTGATTGGCTGGATGTGTGTAAAGAGTTCCGTTTTTAATTAAGAAGAAGTTGGAATGGCTTCCTTCCGTTACAATACCATTCCTTACGAGAAGTGCCTCTTTACAGCCTTTACGTTCAGCTTTCGTAGCAGCTAGTACGTTTGGTAATAAATTTAATGATTTAATGTCACAGCGTAGCCATCGTGTATCGGGTTCTGATATAGCGCGTATACCATATTCGATCCATAACGCTGGCCTTTCTTTTTTTGTAATATAGGCATAAATTGTCGGAGGGTTGTCATATGAAAATATATGTGTGCGAGCTTGTACACCGCGAGATACTTGCAAATAAATTGTGCCATCTTCGTGGAAATGGTTTCTTTCAATTAATTTGTAAAGTAAAGTGATGAGTTCAGCTTTTGAGAAAGGGAGCGATAATTCTATTTCTTCCATGGATCGATATAATCTCGTTATGTGCGGATCTAATAAGTGAAAGTTCCCTTTATATAGGCGAATAACCTCGTAGACACCATCTCCGAACTGCAAACCTCTTTCTTCAAGTTCTATGTACGTTTGTTGTTTTGTTGTATCAATAACTTCATCATTCCAAAGTACAAATTTTTCGTATGCCAATTTCCGTCCCATCCTTTCGTAAGTACGTAAGTAACGTGAAACTTTCATTCATGCGAGATAAGAATCACTATAGTAATTTTTATGTAAGTAATTCTCTACATATGCCCGTAAATGCCCGATTGGTGAGGGCTGATTAAAGTTTCACTTTACAGCATTTTGTATATACAAATTCGAAAATAAGAATGAGAATCCTGCTTTTAGATAAAAAAAAGCAACATTCTTATGGAATGCTGCACAAGGAGGGTAGCTATCTTTCATAGGGACATTGTCTCGTTGAATGCTTTGTGTATGGAAACAAAACATGTTGAAAGACAATTATAAGAAAGTAGAAACAAAAGATTTACACATTTCTTTAAGGGATCTTACGAAAGATGAGAGATAAGAAATATGTAGAACCTTGTTTACATATTTTATTATAGAGATTCTTCATTAACACTATGTGAATATTTGGTAAAGGTTATGTAATTTTAAAGTTAATGAATATAAGTAGTTGTATGGAAGAAAATAAAAAAAGAGGCTGAGATTACTCAGCGCTCTTCTTTTCTTCTTTAATAGCTGTTTTTACTTCACCAGTTTTGATCTTATTACTTTCAGAGAAGCGAAGTAAGTCACCTTCAATGATTTTATCAGACATGTTCAATTCATTTTGGGCACGATCAATTAGTGGTTGAGATTCTTCTTTCGGTAATTGTACAACTTCGCCAGTAGCACGGTCGTAGAATGTACTGTTTGTGTACATGTATTTATCTGTAACGAAGCTACCGTCACGAAGAACAACAAATCCTTTATTATCAGGTGAGAATACATCATGACCGAATCGAACGTCATTTGTAGAATCTACACCAAGTAAGTTTAGAATAGTTGGTTTAATGTCAATTTCACCAGTTGGTTTCGAAATTGTTTTACCTTCTTTTTGACCTGGAACGTGAATAAACATCGGTGTTTTTTGTAAGTTCATATGGTCAAATGCAGTGATTTCTTCTTTTCCTAAGAACTGTGCCATTGCACGGTTATGGTTTTCAGAAATACCGTAGTGGTCACCGTAGAATACGATTACTGAGTTGTCGTAAATACCTTCTGCTTTTAGACGCTCAATAAAGTGTTTCATTGCTTCGTCTAAGTAACGAGCAGTTACCATGTAACGGTCAAATACTCCATCACCAGAATTATATTCGTCGATTAATTTTGTACTGTCATCGTAAGTGAATGGGTAATGATTTGTTAAAGTAAGGAAGCGAGTATAGAATGGTTGCTTCACTTCTTTCAACATATCAATAGATTGATCGAAGTATTCGATATCTTTTAATCCCCAGTTTAATTTTGTTTCCGGCGTAATCTTGTAATCAAGCTCGTTGTAGTAACGATCATAACCAAGTGCTGGATACATAATGTTACGGTTCCAGAATGTTGCGTTGTTTGCGTGGAATACCGACGTGTGATACCCTTGCTGACGTAAAATTTCTGGAGTTGCTGTATATTCATTGTTACCGTGTGTGAAGAATACAGCACCGCGGTCTAGTGGATATAACGAAGTATCTACTAGGAATTCAGCATCAGATGTTTTACCTTGACCAGTTTGATGGAAGAAGTTATCAAAGTAATAACTTTCTTTCGTAAATTGGTTTAAGAATGGTGTAACTTCTTGTCCGTTAACTGTTGCACCAATTAAGAATGTTTGTAATGACTCAAGAGAGACAACAATTACGTTTTTCCCTTTTGCAGTACCGAACATATTTGGATCTGGTTTACTTTGTGTTGTTTTTACGTAGTTTTCTGTTTCTTGTAATTTACTACCGTCAGCGAATGCTTTTTGTGAACTTGATTTTGCTTGTAAGCCAAGATCGTATACTTGGTGTACATATAATCCTAAGTTTTTAACAAGCATAACGCGGTCGAATGAACGTGTTAATAGTTCTGGGCGTTCAGCTTCTGCAAGTCCTAAGTTTGCGAAGAAAATAGCAACTGTTGATACGAAGTATAGAGAACGCATCGGGCGTGCTACACGCTCTGTAGGTGCAAAGTTCTTCATTTTCTTCAACAGAACGAAGAATATGATAATGTCTGCAAATGCAAGAATAATTTTGTAGTTAAATAATTCTTTCACACTAGAACCTAAACTTCCGAAGTTAGATGTTTGTCCGAGTACTGGTAAAGTAACGAAGTCATTGTAGAATCCGTAGAACATTACGTTACCAACAAGAACGATTGTTAAGATAAAATTAATTCCAAGTGCTATATAGTTACGTTTTTTCCCTTTTGCAAATAATGCAAGACCAACAAGCAGTAATGATGCTGCTAATGGGCTAAGGAATAAAATGAATTCTTGCATGAAAGATTCAAGTTTTAAATCAAAGCTTGTGCGTGTAATAATGTAAGTTTTCAGCCATAAGGCTAATGCTACGAATACAGTGAAACGCACATTTTGAAATTGTGATTTCAAGGTTTCTTTCATTCATTTCCACCCTTTCTCTATCAGGCTTGGTCGATTTTGGAGCGAAAAATGCTAAAATAAAAAATACATAGTTTTCTTGGCCATAATTAAAGGTTCTATATTCACCCATATACGACTATAACTATGCATACCCTTTTGGTTTCTTTTGTTGCTCATAAGCATAACGTCATTTCTGTATTATACAACAAAATTCATTTCTGAGAAACACTATAACATTTTACATTTTTTGTATAAGATTTGTCACTACCAGAGAAAACTTTAACATTCGTTTATATGTCCGTCAACTAGAAAATATAACAAAGATAGAGCAGAATGTTAAGTAGAAGTGAAAATTTTCTTTGTTGAGAAATAAGAAACGAAGATGGGTAAGGGTTATCTAGAAATCTATTATATGAAGGAAATTGTGTAAAAATTAACGAACACTTGTTCTTTTTTAGTTTGTTTGTTACAATGAAAGTTCATTGATAGGTTTTGTGTAATTTCTATGAACTTTTACTGATAACATATTGTAGCTTATTTCTTTTTAAAAATAGGGAGGCTTTTACATGAAACAAAAATTTTCAGTTGAAGCGTTTTGGAAGAAAGTAAAACATGTTGCAAAGCAAGCAGGGCAGTCGGTCATTTATACAAGTTTATTACTGTTTTACGTTTTGCAAAGACCCGATGTTCCAAAACGAGTGAAAATTATTGTAATTGGAGCACTTGCTTATTTTATTGCACCGATTGATGCGATTCCAGATTTCATTGCTGGAATTGGTTATACGGATGATTTAGGGGCGTTAACGGCCGCACTAATACAGGTGTCGTTATACGTCAATGAAGATGTGAAAGATAAGGCACGAGTGAAGTTGGCAGAATGGTTTGGTTCGGATATAGACACAACATTTATCGATCAGAAATTAGGTCAATAGGTGAAACCTGTCATAAGGTGACAGGACGAACGTAAGCGAGGAAGTGCATTATGCCATCAGGAAGAACGCATACGAAAATAAACTTAATATCCCTTCCGGTTGTTTTGTTTTTGCTTTTTTCGTATGGATTAACAAATTTTGATTTTTTATTAACTTTTGCAATTGGTTTTTTAGTAGGTACTTCATTTTTAACACCAGATTTAGATACGTACAGTAATGCTTATAACAAATGGGGTTTCTTACGTATATTTTGGTATCCTTATAAGAAAGTAATGCCACATCGATCTTTCTTTACGCATACGATTATACTTGGTGATGTGATTCGTATTGCGTACATGTTAATCGTCTTTTCTCCATTTTTATTCCTATTAAATGTAATCGCACTGGATGGTAATTTAATAGAAATTGCGAAGAAACATGAGGTTGAAATTGTAACATTCTTAATGGGAATTGTTGTGGCAAGTACGCTCCACATTATAGCGGATAAAGTGAATACACGCCGAAAGAAAATGATGAGAAAAAAGAAGAAACGCAGAAGATAAAGTGAACGGAAAAGGACCCTTGCAATTTGCAAGGGTCCTTTTTTAAACAAACGTTTGTTTCAAATTAAGCTTTCAGTACTTTAATTCCTTTTACAATGTTCCAGATGAAGTAGTATAAGCTGATGATTCCGCAAATAGCTAAGACAATCATTGATCCAATTCCAAGTGTTACATCTGGTTGATCAGATCCAAGACCCATAATTCCTAAAATAGTTAAGCCAATGAATGTAGCGATACTTGGAATGATGTGTGTCCATAGAGCACGTTTTGCATGTGGTTTTGTTTCAGCGTCTCCTACAATCCAAACGATAATAGGGAATAAGATAGGGGCAAATAGTACACTAAAGTATGATAACGCAGCTAATATTTTATTTCCGTTCATATATATCACCTCATGAATAATTTCTGTTGTTATACTATTATTATGCAATAATTTTGGCAAACTTCCTATCGATGAACATTACAAGAACGTGACGATTTTGTAAGATTTCCTGTTAAATAATAAAATTTTCAAAAAAATCTTTTTTAATAGAAATTGTTATGGTACAGTATAAATGAAAGTTTTTGAAAACGTTTTCTTAAACGTTTTTTTATTTTTAGACTTAAAGGTATGATGACCTGATAGTCTATTGATAAGGTTGTATTTATTTAAAAGGGGATTCTTTAGGGGGAGAGGACAATGAACACATGGACACAAGTTTATGATCCGTTCGGTAATATTTGGATTTCAGCAGCAGTAGCACTTATTCCGATTATCTTTTTTTTCTTAGCTTTAGCGATTTTTCGCATGAAGGGGTATGTGGCAGGATTTATTACAGTTGTACTTACAGTTTTAGTAGCGTTATTCGCTTATAAAATGCCGTTCATGATGGCAATGGCAGCAACCGGGTACGGTTTTTTGTACGGGTTATGGCCAATTGCTTGGATTATTATTATGTCGGTATTTTTATATAAAATTTCTGTAAAAACAGGCCAATTCGATGTGATTCGTGCATCGGTATTATCGGTTACGAATGATCATCGTCTACTCGTTATTTTAATTGGATTTTCATTTGGAGCATTTTTAGAAGGAGCGGCAGGATTTGGAGCGCCAGTAGCGATTACAGCAGCGCTTCTTGCGGGTCTTGGGTTAAATCCTTTATACGCAGCAGGTCTTTGTTTGATTGCAAATACTGCACCAGTGGCGTTCGGAGCGATGGGAATTCCGATTACAGTTGCTGGACAAGTAACAGGTATTGATCCACATAAAATTGGACAAATGGCTGGACATCAATTACCATTCCTATCATTATTTGTTCCATTCTTTATCGTATTTTTAATGGATGGATTTAAAGGGATAAGACAAACGTGGCCTGCGTTACTTGTAGCGGGTAGTTCATTTGCGATTACGCAGTTCATTACAGCGACATTTTTAGGGCCGGAACTTCCGGATATTACATCGGCACTTGTAAGTTTAATTAGTTTAGCGCTGTTCTTAAAAGTTTGGCAGCCGAAAGAAATCTATCAATCCGGGCAAGCAAATAGTGAAGTAGCAACAACGACAGCAGCATCGATGCCGAAATTAACGTTTGGAAAAGTAGTAAAAGCATGGTCTCCATTTATCGTATTAACGGTTATGGTAGTCATTTGGAGCCAAAGTTTCTTTAAGGCATTATTCGCTCCAGGAGGGGCTTTAGCAAGTCTTGTATTTAAGTTTGAAATTCCAGGTCTGCATAATCTAGTAATGAAAGCAGAACCAATTGTAAATAAACCAACGCCTTACGAGGCAATTCTGAAGTTTGATGTATTATCAGCAACCGGAACGGCGATTTTAATTGCTTGTATCATTTCCATGTTTATTTTGAAAATGAATGTAAAAGATGCAGTAGTGACATTTAAAGAAACGTTAAGTGAATTAAAAATGCCAATTCTATCTATCGGATTCGTACTAGGGTTTGCATTTATCGCAAACTATTCTGGTCTATCTTCTACGTTAGCGTTAGCATTAGCCGGAACTGGCGGACTATTCCCGTTCTTCTCACCTTTCTTAGGCTGGATTGGCGTATTCTTAACAGGGTCTGATACGTCTGCGAATGCACTGTTCTCGAATTTACAAGCCATTACAGCGCAGCAAGTCGGCGTATCTGAAGTGCTTCTCGTTGCAGCAAATACAACAGGCGGTGTAACAGGTAAAATGATTTCCCCGCAGTCGATTGCGATTGCTTGTGCAGCAGTTGGTCTTGCTGGAAAAGAATCGGATTTGTTCCGTTTTACAGTGAAGCATAGTTTGTTCTTCGTAATAATTGTAGGGATTATGACTTATGTTCAGGCTTATTATTTAACGTGGATGATTCCATAAACAACAAAAGAAATAAATTTTGAATTTTCCAGATTATAGTGTATGATGGGAAAGTATTGAAAATTAAATCAGTGATAAACTAGGGGTGCCTAACGTATGCGTAGGCTGAGAGAGAAGCGCGTGAACTTCTTAACCCTTTGGACCTAATCTGGCTCGTACCAGCGTAGGGAAGTTAACGGCTTTACATAATGATGTCTTTATGAGCCAGGTCCTTATTTTTTTATGGACCTGGCTCTTTTTATGGAAGATGCGCAAATTGGGAATACCGACAGTAGTGGATAGGGTTGTTCAACAAGCAATCAGTCAAGTGCTTGGTTCAATATTTGAAAAACAATTTAGCGAATCTAGTTACGGCTTTAGACAAGGGCTCTTTTATGTTTGTATTTCGGAACTTCATCATATTTCTCTAAATAATAAGCACGGTAAGTAGCTTCACGAAGTTGTACAGAGTTGGCAGCTTCAACCATGTAATAACGAAGATACTGGTTTCCCGTTCGTGTCATGGGTGTTCGTTCCGATTCAAAGTTTCCAGATTGCGATTTTTTCCAGTAAAGACCGGTGTATTTGGCCAATTGTGCTTCGTTCTCAAAGCGTTCAATTTGTCCAACTTCTGCAATGATTCCCGCGGCGTATACGACTCCAATGCCTGGAACACTTGTTAAATATCTCGCTTCTGGAATGGCTTCGAAAAAAGCAGTAATGCTTTTTTCTATTTCTTTGATTTGTTTTTTCAATGTTTGAATCAATCGTGCATAAGTGGCTAATACAACGTCCACAGAGTCTTGAACGACCTTACCTAGTCGGTAGGATTCACGTATGGCTTTCTTGATGGTTTTCGCTAAATCTTCCGGGTCGCTAAAGCGTCCTTTCCCCTTTTTCTGAAGAAGAGTAGCGAGTGCTTCTAGATCCATTTCTGCGATTTCATCCAACGAAAGGGAATCTGAGAGTATTTCCATCATCGTCGCACCAAAAACAGAGGTATTTAACTCTTTCGATAACGTATTACATTTGTAGTAAAGGTTCTCCAGAAAGTGTTGCTTACATTCTGTTTGCTGGTGAACGAGTTGATATCTAGATCGTGTTAAACGTTGAAGGGCAACGTATTTTTCCTCCTTGATAAGAAATTTATTATACCGTCCGATTCGTAAAAAATCGGCAATACGGAAAGCATCTATTTTATCGGTCTTATCTTCTTCAAAGAGTTTTTTATACCGATGGATGGCTTTTGGATTTTATACGACCACTTCCACGTCTAAAGCCCTCAAATCCTTATCTTCCGTTAGGAACATGGAAGGATGGAAACTATAGACGGAAGTAGATTCCATGCCAATGACAATTTTTTTATAGTTGTACAACTGGTGAAAATGGAGAACATCCTCCTTAATGGCGTTGGCACCATTCACATCGTTTGAAAGACAAATTTCTTTCAAAACAGTGTCATGACTGTCAAGAAAACATACATCAGGTTTTTCAGAGCTTACATCAATAGCTACGAATAATCTCAAAGAAAGGATCTCCTTTCTTTGAATAGTATTTGGAATGAGCTTGGATACTGTGGGATCTCCCTAGAGTCAAAAACATAGCCACAACCTCGCGTATGAGTATTCAATGATTGCCTTCATCTAAGCTGCCCCTCCCACCACTATGAGAGGTAAGTGAAGGAAACCGATACAGCTTGTGCGTATGCAGTGCATTTTGGTCTGGGTCACAGTCTTTTAACGTGGTCGAACTACAGGAGGAGTAAGCATATTCCCGATGGATCCATTTCCATACTTCCATTATCTGGGGAAATCCCCCAGTATCCAAGACTAAATTTTACCCATACATCATTTTTTTGATGTAGCTCTTGAAGATAAAAACTATTTAATTTTCAAGGAACAGTTATTAACTTAAAACTTATTATACGAGGAGGGTGTATCATGAAAAAAATATGCTTTGTATTAATTGTCGACGCTGGTATAAATTATGGTTCAATATTTTCTCTACCATTTTTAAGGAATCAGGATGATTTGAAGGAATATTTTTCTAAGTATTATGATGTTTCAATTAATTATATTAGGGATAAAAATTCAGTTGACTATTTGGTAGTTCCCAAACCGTGTCCAGCTTTTGATAATGAAAATAATCTTCCAATAATTGAAGTACCAGCAATCTTATTTATGGAAAAGAATTTTGAAAAAATAAAGACTTATATAGACAATTATTTTTCTAATAACTCATAAAGAAAATAAAAGTACAGTAAAAAGAAGTCCGATAAAAAACGAGTGGCGTAGAATATTTCTATTAATCATTCGTTTTTTATTATATTTACATATATTTTTTAAAAGAGGATTATAGACGTTCTGAAAAAAATTAATTATAACAAGAACAGTGTTCGTGCTACTATCTACGGTTATTTTTTGTACTAAGTACCCCTTTAACTAACAAGACAACAAAAAAATAATTAACATATTAAGTAAAAATGTCACAATAAATGTAAGAGATTTTTCTTTGAGTTTTAGCTCTGAATAATAAAGGTAGTTAAATCACTAAATGGAGGAGCAGGTCAATTTTGTTCCTTGTATAGTAAATTGTTACCTATCTCTATTGCAGGTTGTATGGCAGGTAACAGTAGCAGTTGTAGCGAAATGCAGCAGAGACAAAGGCTCTTTGTCAAACGGGACTGATGAATGTATTTGGCAAGTAAAAAATGGTTCTTTCCGGAGTTAGTTGAAAAGTCTCATTCTCTCCAAAAGTAGAATCTTTGTCCGCAATGTGGAGAATTTGCATCGACCATACATGATTCTTTTAATAAGCTTTAACTTGTTTATGCTCCCTTCGGCAAGACCATTATTATTCTCATAAGTTACCGCATTTCTGACAGCTTCAATATCCCGGGCTAATCCATTCGTAAAGCTCTTAAACTCTTGTATATTAGTATTCTTCATTTTCTCAATACAATGGTCGAAATTCTCAACACTCTTTGTGGTGAAGATGTTTTTAAACTCCTATGTTAAGTCATAAACTATTTTTACAATAGGGTGTTCTTCGTAATTATTGTTGGTATTATGACGTATGTTCAAGCATATTATTTAACGTGGATGATTCCATAAAGAGAAAAAGAAATAACCTTTGCATTTTTCAGATTATCGTGTATGATGGGAAAGTATTGAAAATTAAATCAGTGATAAACTAGGGGTGCCTAACGTATGCGTAGGCTGAGAGAGAAGCGCGTGATCTTCTTAACCCTTTGGACCTGATCTGGCTCGTACCAGCGTAGGGAAGTTAACGGCTTTACATAATGATGTCTTTTATGAGCCAGGTCCTTATTTTTTTATGGACCTGGCTCTTTTTATTTTGGCATGCGCTGGCCATATCTCGTCCTTGTCACGAACAGGGGAGGCAACAAAGGTTATGAAACAGTCTGTTTCAGCTGAGCAAATTGAATTGAAATCAAGTTTACCAGGGAGTAAGAAAGTATATGTGGATGGACCACGCGCAGGCATGAAAGTGCCGATGCGTGAGATTGAACAAAGCGAAACGAACGGCATCCCAAATCCTCCAGTCCGTGTGTATGATACGAGCGGTCCTTATACGGATCCGGCGTATAAAGTGGAGCTGGAAAAGGGAATTCCAACGCCGCGTCATTCTTGGATCATGGAGCGCGGGGATGTAGAGGCATATGAAGGGCGCGAGGTGAAACCAGAGGATGATGGTGTGAAAGTGGCTTCGAAACATACACCTGTTTTCCCGCAAATGGATCGCCAGCCGCTTAGAGCGAAGCAAGGCGCAAATGTTACGCAAATGCATTATGCGCGTAATGGCATTATTACGTCTGAGATGGAATACGTTGCAATTCGTGAAGGAGTAGAGCCTGAGTTTGTTCGTAAGGAAATCGCAGAAGGCCGCGCTATTTTACCAGCGAATATTAATCATCCGGAAGCAGAACCGATGATTATCGGGCGTAATTTCCACGTGAAGGTAAACGCGAATATCGGAAACTCTGCTGTATCTTCTTCTATTGCAGAAGAAGTAGAGAAGATGACGTGGGCAACGCGCTGGGGTGCAGATACGATTATGGATTTATCTACAGGTAAAAATATTCATACGACGCGTGAGTGGATTATTCGTAACGCGCCTGTACCAGTTGGAACTGTACCGATCTATCAAGCGCTGGAAAAAGTAAACGGAATTGCAGAAGATTTAACGTGGGAAGTATATCGTGATACGTTAATTGAGCAGGCGGAGCAAGGCGTTGATTACTTTACGATTCACGCTGGCGTATTACTTCGCTACATTCCAATCACGGCAAAGCGTACGACAGGTATCGTTTCGCGCGGTGGTTCGATTATGGCGCAGTGGTGTTTATTCCATCATAAAGAAAACTTCCTATATACTCATTTTGAAGAGATTTGTGAAATTATGAAGCAGTACGATGTTTCGTTTTCTCTTGGAGATGGATTACGTCCAGGGTCTATTGCAGATGCAAATGACGAAGCACAGTTTTCTGAGCTTGAAACACTTGGTGAATTAACCAAAATTGCTTGGAAACATGATGTGCAAGTTATGATCGAAGGACCTGGACACGTACCGATGCACTTAATTAAAGAGAATATGGAGAAAGAGCTTGATATTTGTCAGGGCGCGCCGTTTTACACACTTGGGCCGCTAACGACAGATATTGCACCCGGTTATGACCATATTACATCGGCGATTGGAGCTGCGATGATTGGCTGGTTTGGAACAGCGATGCTTTGTTATGTAACGCCAAAAGAACATTTAGGTTTGCCAAACAAAGATGATGTACGCACGGGTGTTATTACGTACAAAATTGCAGCGCATGCGGCTGATCTTGCGAAAGGACATAAAACGGCTCATCAGCGTGATGATGCACTTTCAAAAGCACGCTTTGAATTCCGTTGGCGCGATCAATTTAATTTATCTTTAGATCCTGAACGTGCGATGGAATATCACGATGAAACGTTGCCTGCAGAAGGGGCAAAGACAGCTCACTTCTGTTCAATGTGTGGACCGAAGTTTTGTAGTATGAGAATTTCACATGATATTCGTGAGTATGCAAAAGAAAATGATTTAGAAACGACAGAAGCAATTGAAAAAGGAATGAAAGAGAAAGCAGAAGAATTTAAAGAAGCTGGTAGTCATTTATATCAATAACATGTTACACCTCTTTACTTGATTGATCACACTGTAGTACCTAACTTTATTATAGAAGAAGCCCCATTTGCTAAGACGGTAGCAAATGGGGCTTCTGTTGTTTATAAGGCGAAGAAGAGATGTACCCAGTAGAATAAGAGGAATAGTGTGACGACTGTTGTGAGCGGGATAACGATAAGGGATACACTTAAATAGTCTTTCCATTTTACTTTAATTTTGTTTTGTTTCAGAATATACATCCAAATGAGTGAAGCTAGTGTACCAATTGGTAGTAATAGTGAACCGATGTCACTACCAATGATGTTTGCAAGATAGATTGTTTTTAATGTGACTGGATCTAGTCCCATTTCTGTTAATGTAATTGTACCAATCATAAGGGCAGGATGGTTATTGAAGACGTTAGAGAGGATGGATACAAGTCCGCCCATTGCAAAGCTAGCATAGAGTAGATGCTGATTCACAATTGGCTCGAGCCATTGTACAAGTGCAGCTGTTAATCCTGCGTTGTGGAGTCCGTAAATAATGACGTACATAGAGAAGGCGAAAATTAAAATGTGCCACGGTGTCTTTTTCAAAATGTCGACAGGATTTGTTCGTAAGTAGTACCATCTCCAAATGAGAAGAACGAGTGAACCAAGTACTGCAACGATTTCAATTGGGATGGATAAGAAGGATGCAACGAATAGAAGACAGCGCATAAGGAAGACGAAACCTAATACTTTTAACATGAATCTTGTCCGTTTTTGTTTCGTATCAACAGAATTATTTCCTTTTAGTGGATGGAAGTTTTTCGTGAAGAAAATTTCTTCAATATCATATGAAGAAACAGGTAATTTTTTCGGAAGTTTTTTCTTCAAAACTGTATACATGAGCCATGACATAAATAATAAGCCTAATGTTGCAGGTACAAACATCATAGCAGTATGCATATAAAGAGTCATATTAACGATATTTAATGCGATTAAATTTACGATATTACTTACACCAATTGGTGCACTAGATGCCGTAGCGATTAAAGCACCACTTAATAAATAAGGAATTTGCTGATGAGGTTTTAATTGAAGATTTTTTAGAAGAAGAATTAAAATTGGAGTTGTAATTAAAATACTACCGTCGTTATTGAATAAAAGAGTCATGAGAAAACATAATAATTGAATATACCAGTATAAGCGGCGTCCAGAACCCTTTGCTAAATTTGCTAGTTTCGCTGCGGACCAATGGAAAAAGCCGAAGCTTTCTAATATAACTGCCATGACGATGGTCGCTAATATTGTTATGGAAGCACCGCCAATTTTACTTATAATATCCATGACGTCTGGTTTTGATACAAGTCCAGTAATTATGATGATACCAGCTCCGATTGCTGCTGGCCACGCCTCATTTAAACCTCGAGGCCGCCAAAAGATAACAATCATCGTTAAGAAGAATACAATAATAGTAATCCATATTTCAATGCTCATATTTTGCCTACCTTTCTATTTTCCCTTGAATAGATGTAGCTTGTCTCAAGGTTATATTGGTAGTATATTCAGCAAAAAATAAGAAGAACTAGACGTATAACGAGATGAAGCGAATATGTGTTTTTCATGCTAAAGGACAAGTGTCACTCGTAGTGAAATAACTATTGTGATAGGAGTCTATTAATTGATTGGGCAGTAAGGTAGTAAATGAGATTTATATAGGTGTAACTGAAAATATATCAGCGATTATTGAAATATATCGGCGTAACTCAAAATATATCAGCGATCATTGAAATATATCGGTGCAACTCAAAATATATCAGCGATTTTTAAAATATATCGACTTATCGACAAAACATGACAAAAGGAGCCCATCCCAAAATGCCTTTTGGAACAGACCCCAAGACTATATTATTTTTCCTTCAAAAAAGTACGATCCTTCAAGAATAAATTCCAGAAGAAAATAAATCCTGGTAATAAAATTGCAATCCCAATTGCGTATAGAATGAGCAGTGCATAGAACGTTTCTGTCGTTGTAAAGCTTGTAAATACAGTTACGTCAGGATAAATAATATAAGGTAAATGCGCGACGCCGTAAGCGTAGCTTGCAAATGCATATTGAGCGACGACAGCTAAAACGGCAATGCGAGGATATCCTAGTGTATTGTACTTTTTGTTTGTCCACCAAAGGGACGAGTATCCGATAACGAATAAAACAATAGAAACTGTAAACCACGGGAATTGCTTTATTAATCCTTGCATAAGCCAATGTGTTTCAGGATCCATTACAACGAGGGCGATGATCGCCGTAACGAGCGTTGCAGGACCAAGGATGATGGCATTTCTTCTATAAATTCTATACGTATCTTCTGAACTTTGTTCTCTCGCAAAATCAGCAAGAAAGAGAGAGGAGAGAAATAGTTCAGACGTTATTCCGAAGAGCATATAGCAATAGATAACCGGGCTAGAAAGAAGTTTTCCATACAGGAGTACTTCTTTCCCTTCAGACATTGTAATATAGGCTCCCTCTGTAACGGGTAAAACGGTAATTAATAGTGCTGGAATTAAGAGACCAGTAATACCTGAAATAACCCGAAGAAGGTACTGATATTTTGGCAAGGAGTAAGCAAATACCATAAATGTACTACGTACTGCAACGAGCACTAAAATTAACATAACTGGTACGAACATTACTGTCGCAAGAGTAAAGGCTGCTTTCGGAAAGAAGCCGAGAAATGCGACAACGACGAAGACGAGAAACGTATTTGTTACTTCCCAAGTGGGTGATAAGTACCGATTCGCAAGTTTAGCAGCGAGCGTTGGATGTTTTGCGTATACCATGCCCCAAAAACCAGCTCCAAAATCGATGGACCCTAGTATACTGTATACGAAAATAAGGGCCCATAAGATGATGATTGCAATACTTTCCTCATGCATGAGAATCGCCTCCTTGGTGTTGTAAATCATTCTTTAATGGATGTCTTCTAAAGAATGTACGTAGAACAAAGACTGTTAAAATAGCGAGTCCAATATATAAAATGATGAACAAAATAAATAAAGGACCGACGAAATCAGCGCGTGTAGCTGCATCGACGGTACGTTGCATACCATAAATTGTCCATGGTTGACGACCGCTACAACTGAAAATCCATCCGAATTCAATACCGAGCATCATAATTGGTCCGCATGCGGCAGCTCCCCAAAGTAGCCACTTCGGTAGTTCTGTTCCCTTTTTTCGGTACACGAAATACCAATATAAGAGTGCAATTGCTGCAACTGCAAAGGTAAACGCAGCAGTGCCGACCATTAAGTTGAATAGTGTATGTGTATAAAATGGTGGCCATGTTTCTTGTGGGAATTCCTTTAAACCTTTTACGACAGTGCTAGGGTCTAGTCCCACTAATAAGCTAAGCATGTTTGGAATTTCAAGTGCGTAGTTTAGTTCAAGTGTATTAGGATCCACAACTCCGCCAATGGATAGCGGTGCGTGTGATGTCGTTTCAAATAAAGCTTCAGCAGATGCAAGTTTTTCAGGTGAGTGTTTATGTAAGGCAATCGCTGATTCATGTCCTGAAAGCCACATCGTAGCGCCTGTAATAAATGTAACGACAAGCCCTAATAGTAGCCCTTTTTTATGATAAGCAATTTCACGTGTACTTAAATTTTTCTTCAATAATTTAAATCCAGCGATAGAAGCAATGACAGCCGCACCAGTTGCATAAGCCGTAATAACAACATGGAATGCACTTGTGCCAAAACTCGGATTAAAGAAAGCTTTCCACGGATCAACGTTAAAAACAGATCCATCTGGATTCATTGAAAATCCTGCTGGTGTATTCATCCATGTATTTGCTGATGTAATAAGCACGGCGGATGCTGTGGCACCAAGCATGACGAAAAATAGCGAGATTAATCTCATAAATGGAGGAAGTTTATCGGCTGCATATACGTAAATCGACATGAATAAAGCTTCCAAAAAGAAGGCGAAAATCTCAATTTGGAAGGGAACAGAGATAACTTGCCCAACAATTTTGGCGAAACCAGGCCAAAGAAGTGAGATTTGCACACCAACAATTGTTCCAGTTGGAATTGCTACACCGAGAAGAATAGCAAACGCCTTTGTCCATCTTTTCGCCATAATGGCATAGTCGGAGTCTTTCTTCCAGTGATAGAGTATTTCGCTTATAAAAATCATCAATGAAAGTCCGACGCCAAGTGTTGCAAAGATAATGTGGAATGCTAATGAAGAACCAAAAAATGCTCTTGCTAATGTTACCGTATCCATATGTAAACTCCTCTTCTTTTTTGCCATTATTTTCTGATTGAATTGGAAGATTTATTCAAAAAAACTACCAAAAATATATATGTATTTAAAAAGTGAATATGATAATATAATGTTGTAATATTTTGAATAGAAAGAAATAAATAGTTGGTCATGTTTTGTTTGTTTTTTGCTCAGGAATCTTTTATAATCTTTTATGCGAACATAAGTTCTGTTTTTCGGAATCAAGAAGTTTATGTGAAATGGAGAGGGTGTTTTATGTATCCTGAAGTCATTAAAAAGATGGCATTTTCAAAAGAGCATAGAGATTTATTATTGAAGCTATATAATAAAGAAATTACGCGTCGTGAATATGATCGACTTGTACAATCGCTATATAAACCTTCTAAAGAGGTTTGCGGGGGATAGAAATGGGGGAGACAATCTAATAGATTGTCTTTTTTAAATTTATGTATGTTCTGATAAAATTAAGGTTAGCCTTACTAGGGAGGTGAAAAGATTGCGGAAACGTTTATATATAGGGATTGGAGTTATCTTCTTAATCGCTTTAGGTGGAATTGTATTTTGGTCAGCTTTACAAGGAAACCGTACAGAAAATTTTATTTTAAGACATATGGTGAATGACAATGGAACACTTGCCACGTATCGTTTAGTAGATACTAAGGCAGGTACGGGTGAAGCTAAGGGACGTGAAGCTTTATCAGAATCGGCGGGATTATGGTTACAGTATACACTTGATAAAGATGATCAGGCGTTATTTGATGAGCAAGTAAAGGTTATTCAAGATAATTTCATATATAAGAATCATATCGTTTTATGGAAACTCTCTGAAAAGGGAGAGAGGCAGTCAGCTACAAATGCACTTATAGATGATCTTCGTATTATAGAACAATTATATCGTGCTTATGAAATGTATAAGGAAGAGCGTTATAAAAACCTTGCCGATCAATTAAGTGATGCTGTACTTCGTTATAATAAAAAAGATAATTATTATGTTGATTATTATGACGCAGATGCAGGGAAACAAAATAATTTTGTAACAACATCATACATAAATCCGCGTGCATTCTCCTATATGAAGAAGTACGGCAAAGTTTCTGCTCAGCAATATCAGGAAGTCGTTCAATTTTTAGCTGATTATCCAAGGCATGGCTGGGCATTCCCAAAAGAGTATAAAGAAGATGGTACATTTACGTACGATAAAGAAGTGAATCTTATTGACCAATCATACGTTGCATATCATCGAAGTTTAGGTGGTCTTTCATCAGCTGCTTATTTGGAATTTATAAAGAAGAAGTTCCAGGAGGATGGAAAGCTATACGGTCGTTACAATTTAGAAACGGGAAAACAAACTGTGAATTATGAATCGCCGGCCGCGTACGGATTAACAATTTTGTACGTACTACAAACAGGTGATACAAAGTTTGCGAAGGAATTGTATGATCATATGGCCACATTCCGAAATGACAATGTATTTAGTAGATATTACGGTGGATATGTAACAGGTGAAAATAATAATACGCATATTTTTGATAACGTACTACCACTTTTAGCTGAAATGGAATTAAAAAAGAGTGAACAATAAAAGGTGCCACCATATGAGGGTGGCACCTTTTATTTGTTCATATAATTTTACGTTCTAATATTAGAAAAGTAGTCAATCACAAATTCACGGAATTGCTGAGCTGTTTTTGATAAGTAACGTTTTTTTGACCAACTTAATCCGATGGTTCGCTGACAAGTGGGTTCAATAATACGCAACTTGCTTGCTGCTAAAGTAGAGTTTTTTAATAAAGTTAAACTTGGAACAAAAGCGATGCCGAGACCTTGCTTAATGAGATCGCTAATCACGGTCGGTTCATCGACTTCAAAAGCAATATGCGGAGTGAAACCAGCTTCTTTACAAAATTCATCCGTTAAGTGCCGAAATCCGTAGCCAGTGTTCATACTAATAAACGGTTCGTCTTTTACTTCATGCAGGTGGATATTTGCTCGGCCGGATAAACGGTGGCCTGAAGGGACGACTAAGAAAATTTCTTCTGTAATAAGTGGTTCCCAACCAACCTCCTCACCTTCAATTGGCACAGAGGAGATACAAAAGTCAATTTCTATATTATCTAGTTGTCGTTTCATAGAAGGAGTGGATGCAAGAAATTGTTGGAATCGAACGTTAGGATGTTCTAGTAAAAAAGAGCCAAGTAGTTCTGGTAATATTCTCGGAATAGAAACGGCCAGTGTAATAGAGCTTTGTTGTAATTCGGCTAAATCTTTAATTTCTCGTTCCCCTTCACTTAATTCATGAAAAATACGTTCTACTCGTTTTAAAAATACTTTTCCGAAAGAATTTAAAGTAATCTGTCGGCCTTGGCGATCAAATAAAGGGACGCCTAAATCCTTTTCGAGTCTCGCTATTGTTTTGCTGAGTGAAGGTTGCGCGATATGCAATTCTTCAGCTGCCTTTGTCATGTGTTCTAGTCGTGCGACTGTCTGAAAGTATTTTAACTGGAGCAGTTCCATTTCGAATCTCCTTTCTATAGACCAAAAGGAATGAATTGATAATTAAAGATGTATTATACAGTATGGAAAGTGACGTGTATAGTAAATCTGTTAAACCATTCGAAGGGTGTTAAATTAGAAGAGGAGTATGTTTCATGAAGGGAATTAAACTTATATTTAAAGATTGGAAAGCGATGTGGCACCATAAACATGGACGTATCGCTTTAATTTTTTTATTAATCGTTCCATTAATTTATTCAGGATTCTTTTTAGCTGGGTATTGGGATCCGTACGGAAAATTAGATAAATTACCTGTTGCAGTTGTGAACTTAGATAAGGGGGCTGCGATGGATGAGAAAACAATTCATGCAGGAGACGATTTTGTAAAAAATTTAAAGGAGAATAAAGAACTGGCTTTTCATTTCGTATCAGAAAAAAATGCTGATGAAGGGTTAAAAGAAGATAAATATTATATGGTTGTTACGATTCCAGAGAATTTCTCTAAAAAGGTAAGTACACTTATGGATGAGAAACCAGAGCCGGCAAAGTTGCAGTACAAAGTAAATCCAGGTAAAAACTTTGTAGCAGCTCAAATTGGAACGACGGCTGTTGAAAATATGAAAACAAAAATCTCAAACAGTATTACGAAATCTTATACAGAAGGTGTCTTTTCAAAGTTTCAAGATTTGGCACAAGGATTGAGTGATGCAAGTAATGGTGCTGGGAAGTTACATGAAGGAACGACCGATGCAAGAAATGGAGCGAATCAGCTTGCGGATGGTATTGATCGTTTAAGTGATGGGACATCGAAATTGAAAGAAGGAAGTAACAAGCTTGCATCCAGTCAATCTGCTTTAACCGGGGGAGCAAATGAGCTGAGTCAAGGAGCGACATCACTTCATAGTGGTATGGAGTTATTAGCACAAGGTGAAAAAACGTTACAATCAGGAGTTAGTGAATTAAGTGCTGGTACAAATGAATGGGTGAGCGGAAGTGAGAAGCTTGCTGAAGGCCAAGTAAAAGCGGATGGTGCGGCTAATAGTATAAAACAACAATTAGAAGAGTACGTGAAAAATCATCCAGAAGTGCAGCAAGATCCCGCCTTTCAAAAAATCGTTGCTACGTCTAATGGACTAGCTAACGCAACAAGTACTTTAAATAATAGCCAACAACAATTGACACAAGGTGCGAAGAAGCTTACTGACGGTCAACATAAGATTGAAGAAGGCATAAATACATTCGGAGTTAAGTTAAATGAAGCTACTGCTGGAACGCAAAAGATAGCAGATGGTGCATCGAATTTGGCTGATGGATTTACGAAGTGGGGAAATGGATTTACATCATTGCAAGAAGGTGTAAACCAGCTTGCGAGTGGTGGAACGGAGCTGAATAACGGTGCTGGTAAATTAACAAATGGACTTGTTAAACTTGATGATGGTGCGAAAGAACTTTCTACGAAATTGGGAGAGGGCGCAGAGAAGATAGCGGATGTTCGTAATGATGATGCACGTAATACGATGTTCTCAGAGCCAGTTCAGTTAGTGAAGTCAACAGTTTCTGACGTTCCTAACTACGGTTCAGGCATTGCACCATATTTCTTATCGCTTGCATTTTATGTTGGCGGAATTATGGCATCGAATATTTTACCGCTTGGTCGTAGACAAAATATGAAGGTAAGTGGAACGGTACATTTTATTAATAAACTAGGATTGGTATATTTAATTGGACTTATTCAAGCGCTACTCGTAGATGTAGTTGTGCTAGGTGTTATGAAATTAGAAGTCGCAAGTGTGCCACTCTTTGTTTTATCAAGTATTGTGATTTCCTTTACGTTCATGACATTTATTCTTATGTTAGTAACAGTATTTGGTCTTATTGGAAAGTTCTTAGCAGTAACGCTTCTTGTCTTGCAATTAGCGACGAGCGGGGGGACTTTCCCAGGAGAATTAAACATAGCTGTTCTTAGTAAAATTGGACAATTTCTCCCAATGTCTCATTCTCTTAGAGGATTACAAGATGTTATCTCTTTAGGAGATTGGTCACAATTACAAATGCAAATTTTAATATTGTTATGTTACCTCGTTGTTGCCGGTGGAATTGCTTGGATCACGAGTCATATACAGCATAGAGAAACGAATGCAGAACAAGTTTCTTAAAATGAAATAAGCTATCCGATTTTTTCGGATAGCTTATTTTTTATTTGCGTTCCATTACTGCAAAGTAATTATTTTCATTATCAGCAAAGTTGAATGCTCTACCAGTAGGTAAATCTACAACCTGTCCAACTGTGACATTTTTCTCAGAAAGATCTTTATATAGACGGTCTAAGTCATTTGAGAAGAACATAAGTGAAGGTGTATTTAGGTTTAGTTCAGGTTGCATCTTCGCGATTAACGCTTTATCGTGAAGGACGATGCTTGTTCCTGCTTCTTTCGCCGGTGCAATTTCAATCCAGCGGAATCCGTTTCCGTTATTTTCTTCCGCAATGATTTGGAACCCTACTTTTTCTGTCCAAAATTGTACTGTTTCGTCTTGGTTATTTACATATAGCATAATTTGTCCAACTTGATTGATCATAGGTGTCTCTCGCTTTCTTTTTATATGCGTATCATTATATCAAATATATGGCTTGAATAGTTTTTTATGATTTTTTCGGAATACAACCTTCGTCCATTTCATCTTTGTTGTAGGAGAAGGGCCTGTAATCCAAGTATGAAATGGTATTGTGCTACAAATGACCATTGTTGAAATAGAGATAATAGCCGTTAACACAAATAGTAATAGGCTATATAATATAGTATTTTCTTGCAGCGTGAATAAGGAAAGAAGTTTTGTGCATAGTTGCAAGAAGAATAAATGAGCTAAATAAGCACCATACGTGTAATTTCCAATGAAACGTAACGTTTTATATAAGAAACCACGACGCTGTACTATCATAATAGATAACACATACAGTATGATAATTTCGCATACGATATATAAAAACATAGATGGTTTTAAATAGGTAGAAACAGTTAAATGAATAGAGTTTGCTCCGTAAAAACTAAACAACTCATAATTGATGAATAAAAATAAGATGAAAAATAATATTGTTATAAGCGGGATATGTTTCATGACGAATAGCCGCCAAGTTTTTAGTGCTACAGCGGCAATGCCGCCCATAACGAAATAGAATGAGTAGAATAGAAATGATCGATCTGTATAATGTAAAATTGTTGAACTTGTTAATTTTTCTCCATTAAAAATATAGTGAGAAGAGAACCACATTAATAGAAAATATAGGCAAGCGAAAAAGGTCATATATTTATATATGTCTTTTTTATTTTCTGTTCGTTTTTGAAACCAATAAAAAAGTGTGCATAGTAAAGGGAACAATAAGTGAATTTGGAACATCATAATAACGTACCAAAGATGGGGCGCGGCTGTTCCGAGTAATAAACTTTTTATTCCACTTTGTAACGTAATAAGATCATTTGTTGTTAATAAGTAAAGAATAGACCAAAAGAAATAAGGAATGAGTAAGTGTGTCGCTTTTTCAGAAATATATTCTTTATATACTAATTGCTTCGTATAGTGACGAATTAAGTGAAATCCAACGATAAATATGAATGCTGGTGCTGAGAATTTTGCAAGATTAAATAGCATGCCCATAATGAGGGATTGCTCAAGTAAGACATTTCCTTGATTCATTGTATATAATAAGGAACTTTGCAAAACGACAGCGAGAAATGCAATGCTTTGCAAAACTTTAAATTCTGGTGCGCTTTGTGTCATCGTGTCCATCTCCTTTTCCATACATGATTATAGTACGGAGAATGGATAATGGATGTGGAATATTTGTGAAGATTTTAACAAATTTGTGGCGAGAGGAAATATCAACTTATCAACAAATAACGACAAAAAGAGGATGCTCGTTTAGAGCATCCTCTTTCTAGCTATTAAGCAAATTTGTTTTTGATCCAATTCTTACCTTCTACAAGGCGAGCTGTCATTACCGCACAAGCGTTATCTGCTGTTACGTTTAACATCGTTGCAGGTGGATCAATGATTGTACTAATTGCTGCGATAATTGGCAGTGCTTCTGGCGGGAAACCGTATAGAGATACGATTAACATTTCACCGATCATACCACCGCCTGGAATAGCACCCATTACTGTTCCTACTAATAGAGAAACAACAAGTGCGATTGCTAATGTTTTCGGTCCTTCGAATTCCATGTTGAAAATACCGAATAAGAAAGCAATTTTTAATACGCCACCTAAAACAGAGCCGTCTTTATGAAGTGTAGAACCAAGAAGGACAACTGTTTCACGAACGTCTGAAGAAATACCCATTTTCTTCGTTGCTTCTAAGTTCGCTGGAATACTTGCGGCACTACTACAAGTTGCAAGTGATGTAACTGTAGGAGAGACCATGTTCTTCCAAAATACTTGTACACCTTGTTTGCGACCTGCAAGGTATGCATAGAACGTGAAGAATACAAAGAAGTAGATAAGAGAAGCTGGATAGTATACCATTGCTGCTCGGAAGTAAGTTCCAAGAAGTTGTGGTCCGAATTCACCAACTAATGCTGCGAAGTAAGCAGCAAGTCCGATTGGAGCGTAGTACATAATGAAAGATACAACCTTCATTGAAATCTCTGCACCAGCTTGTAGGAATGTAGCGAATGGCTTTCCTTTTTCGCCAACTGCTGAAGTTGCAATTCCCATTAAGATAGAGAAGAAAATAAGAGCTAACATATTTTCACGAGATAGTAACTTCGAGAAGTCAGATACTGTTAAAATACCGACGATTTGATCTGCAACACTAACAGCTTTGCCGGCTTTGTCAGGTTGTGTTAGTTCTAGTACAACACCTTGTGCTGGCGGGAATACTTTCACGACAATAATCATAAAAATAGCAGCTAAAATACTTGTAAATAAGAAAGTCCCAGCCATACTAGACATAATTTTACCGAAACGTTTTAATCCATCCATATTAGCAATAGACGATGCGATGCTAAAGAACACTAGAGGTACAACAATCGTAAACATTAAGTTTAAGAAAATATCACCAAGCGGCTTTAAAGCAACTGCATCGGCACCCATGAAATAACCAATGAAACCACCAATTAGGATAGAAGATAATAAAATAAGTGGAAAGCGATATGCCTTCATAAATATATCCTCCTATCAATTAAAAAAATCATACTGAATCATTATAGCGAGTTAGAGTCCTCTTTACTAGGAGAATACGGATAAATGGAATAGCGTGAAAACCAAGAAATTTTTGTTTTTAAGCTCGGCATACAGCAGGAAATCTAGACATATATATTTGTAACCTAGTGGTGGCAAGGGATGCACCATAACTTAGGTTTAGAAAAAGGGGGAGGGAAGCGGAATGAATATTTTACTTTGCTGTGCAGCGGGAATGTCTTCCAGTTTGATTGTTACAAAGATGGAGAAAGCAGCAGAGGCAAGAGGGATAGAAGTGAAAATCTGGGCAGTATCAGGTTCTGAAGTGAATAGTCATATTGATAAAGCTGATGTCCTTTTACTTGGACCGCAAGTACGTTATTTATTACCGAAAATGAAAGAATTATGTAAGGATAAAGGGATACCTGTTGATGTCATTCAATCCGTTCATTACGGACTTTGTAATGGAGAAGCTATCTTGCAAGCAGCTTTGTCAATGAAACCATGAGGAGAGTGGGATAGATGATACGGTTTTTAGAGAAGTACGTGATGCCGGTAGCAGGGAAGGTTGCAGAGCAGAGGCATTTACAAGCAATTCGAGATGGAATTATTTTAACGATGCCTTTCTTAATTATTGGATCGTTTTTCCTCATTATTAGTGCACTGCCGATACCCGGATATAACGAGTTTATGGCAGGTTTGTTTGGTGAGAATTGGCAGAGAGCTTTAGGGTATCCAGTTAGTGCAACTTTTAATATAATGGCTTTAATAGCTGTTTTTGGAATCGCTTACAGGCTTGGAGAGTATTATAAAGTGGATGCTTTAGCATCCGGGGCATTGTCGCTTGTGACGTTTTTACTTGCGACGCCATTTCAAGTTGCATATATTATACCAAGTACAAAAGAAAGTGTACTTGTAGAAGGTGCTATTCCAGCTGCATTAATGGGAAGCCAAGGGTTATTTGTAGCAATGATTATTGCACTTATATCTACTGAACTGTATCGATTTATTGTACAAAAAAAGATAATTATAAAGATGCCAGAGACAGTTCCACCAGCTGTCACGCGTTCATTTGCCGCACTTGTTCCAGGATTTATTGTTGTAACAGTTATTTGGATTTTACGCTTAATTATAGAAAATACTTCTTTTGGCAGTATCCATAATATTGTAGGACAAATTTTACAGGAACCACTTAGTGTACTTGGTGCTAGTCTTTGGGGCGCAATAATAGCAGTTATTCTCGTTCATGTTCTTTGGTCGTGTGGAATTCATGGTGCTACTATTGTTGGTGGTGTAATGAGCCCCGTTTGGTTGTCGTTAATGGATCAAAACCGAGTTGCTTTTCAAGCTGGGCAAGATGTACCAAATACAATTACGGCACAGTTTTTTGACTTATGGATTTATATGGGCGGTTCTGGAGCAACGCTTGCTCTAGTTGTCGGAATGTTACTATTTGCACGAAGTCAACAATTAAAAAGTTTAGGGAGATTGTCAATTGCACCTGGTATATTTAATATTAATGAGATGGTAACTTTTGGTATGCCGATTGTAATGAACCCACTTTTACTAATTCCATTTATATTAGTTCCAGTTGTGTTAACAATTGTTTCTTACTTTGCAATGGAATGGGGATGGGTCGCACGTCCGAGTGGGGCCGCTGTACCTTGGACGACACCTATTCTTTTTAGTGGATATTTAGGATCGGGCGGGAAAATTTCAGGTGTTATTTTGCAACTTGTTAACTTTGCGCTAGCATTCTTCATTTATTTACCGTTCTTAAAAATATGGGATAAACAAAAACTGGCGGAAGAAAAGGGGGAGTAAAGAACTAAAATGGATACGATAGAGACGAAAGCTTTTCATTTAATCTTGCATGGGGGAAACGCGAGAAGTTGTTCAATGGAAGCAATTGATTGTGCGAAGCGTGGGGAGTTTACAGAAGCTGAAGCTAAATTACAAGAAGCACTAGAGGAATTAAAAGAGGCGCACCGTGTACAAACGGAGCTTATCCAGAAAGAAGCTGGTGGTGAAAAGACCGAAGTTACTCTTTTAATGGTACACGCACAAGATCATTTAATGAATGCAATTACGGTGAAAGAATTAGCGAGTGAGTTTGTAGAGTTATATAGGAAGATGTCGGTGGACGAATGAACCTTGCTTATGCAAGGTTTTTTTATCTAGAATTAACGGGCAGTAAAACTCCCACTAATTAAAATTTCATTTTATGTATGTGCCTGTACCATCAGTGGAATGTTCATCCCACTGATGGTATTTACAATCCTCCTTTTTCGGATGAGTAAGAGTTATAATTAATCGGTAGTAACAATTTCTCCTATACCACGAATTAATCTTTTTATATGCATCCGTTCCGGTTTTAATATATTTACGATATAATCAATCGCTATTTGTGGTTCAACGGTTGTACCGCAAGTATAACAGTCAATAGCTGCAAAATTTTGTTCCGGGTAAGTGTGAATGGAAAGATGGCTTTCTGATAATAGCACTAATACAGTAACACCATATGGCTGGAACTCTTTTTTACTTACGTTTAAAACATGGGCACCAGAGTAATCTGCAGCGTTAACTAAATGGTATTCTAAAAAGTGAATATCATCTAATAGGGAAAAATCCACTCCCCATAAATCTACTATTATATGCTTGCCAAAGGTAGAGTATTCCATAGGGCAGCACTCCTTACTATTAATATCGTCAAAACTTCATTTCCTGTTTGTAGCATTGATGTAAGATAAGATTTGATTCTGAATTTAAAAGAGCGAGGTTACGTTGTTCTAGATGTTCTTCTTTAAATTGAAATAAAGGAAAAAGAAGAGAAGGCAATGTTCGAGGAGTTGGTACTACATATAATTGCTCAATTTCATTGAGTACATAGGCAGAATTAGTAGCAAGATGAAATCCCCAGTCAGTTCCGAAAGAAGGAACGATTGTATGATAGCTTTTTACAGTTAATCCAGCGTGTTCAATTGTATTACCGATACTCCAATATACTAGAGGTGCATCAGCAGGGGAATTAGATTGGCAGACGAATGCGCCATCTTCTGTTAAAAACGTAGCTATACGAGCAAATAGTTCGCTTGTATATAAAGTACTTAACAACTCTGTCGCTGGGTCTGGAAAATCAATAATGATTACATCGTATAAAGAGGAAGGAGAATTCAGAAATTCTTTTGCATCACATACGTGTGTGTTCACACGATTATCAAAAAATGCGCTTTTGTTTAAAGAAACTAATTCAGGAACGTTACGAGCCATATCAATCATCGATCCATCTAAATCAACAAGGTCTACATGTAGCACAGTTTTATATTTCAAAACTTCTCGTAAAGCAAGACCATCGCCACCACCTAATATAAGAATACGTTTCGGATCAATTACTTTTGACATAATTGGATGAACAAGTGCTTCATGATAAATTTGCTCATCGACGGAACTAAATTGTAGTTGCTTGTCCAAATATAAACGAACATCGCTTACTTGTAACAAATTAATATTTTGGTAATTACTTTGTTCTGTAAATAAACTTGTATGTTCACCAGCTTGTATTTCTTTGAGAGAAATTTCATCCCATATATCTAAGTTGTGTGAACTTGTTTCTATTATAGGTTCCGATTGTTCTTGCTTGTTCGGATTGTCTTGTTTACTGTGCTTATCCTGATTATTTTCTATTTCCTGTTGTTCTAGTTCAAATTTGTCAGAGTTTAATTCAGAGCGCTTGTCTTTTTTATAGCTAGTTATTCTATAAATCTTTATTTTCTTCTGTTTTCTATGTTTTGGCATAGGAATCCCCTTTCGAATTGTGTTATTTTATTCTATTCTATGTAGTTTAGTAGAGTTTGCTTGGACAATAGAATAGATAGAAGACTGAACTCAAGAAAATGTTGTTTTTTACTAGATTTCTACGATGAAAAAAATTTTTTAGTGTTTTTTTATATTAAACATAACTAGACAACTAAACACTAACCTATTTTCATACAGTTATGTGTTAAAAGCGTGCTGTTTTATAACACACTGTGTGTTTTTTGGACGACACACTAATTGAAAGCGTTAACACACAAAGAAAATGCTCGAAAAAGCACTGATTTTAGTGGTTTTAAAAAGTTGGCACGCTAATTGCATTAATAAATAGCGTAAAGAAAAATAAATAAACATAAATTTTTTATACTACACAAGGGGGATTTTCAAATGAATATTTTATTATGTTGTTCAGCAGGGATGTCTACAAGTTTACTAGTTACAAAAATGGAAGCGGCTGCAAAAGCTCGCGGTCTAGAAGGAAAGATTTGGGCTGTATCTGGGGATGCAGTAAAAACAAATATCGATCAAGCAGATGTATTATTACTAGGACCACAGGTTCGTTACATGCTGTCTTCAATGAAAACGCTTGCTGATGAGAAAAACGTTGGAATCGACGTTATCAATCCAATGCACTACGGCATGATGAATGGAGAGGCAGTTTTAGATCACGCATTAACACTTAAAAAATAATTAGGGGGGAAGCGAAATGCAAAAGTTTATTGCATTCATGGAGAAATATATTGTTCCTGTCGCTGGTAAAATCGGATCGCAACGTCACTTAGCTGCGATCCGTGACGGATTTATTGCAGTTATGCCACTTATTTTAGTTGGTGCACTGGCATCACTAATTAATGGTTTTCCATCTGAAGTTTTCCAAGATTTCATGAAAGGTTTGTTTGGTGAAACGTGGAAACAAGTCGGCGGCGGAATGTGGACTGGTTCTTTCGCGATTCTAGCACTAATCATAGCATTTACAACAAGTTATAACTTAGCAAAATCTTACGGCGTTGATGGTTTGTCAGCAGGTATTATTTCATTTGGTGCGTTAATTATTCTTACACCAACAACACCGAAAGAAGGCGGATTGAACTTAGCTTGGACAGGTGCACAAGGGTTATTCGTAGCAATTATTGTGGCACTCCTTGTTACTGAAGTATTCCGTTTCTTTGTACAAAGAAACATTACTTTTAAAATGCCTGATGGAGTACCACCAGCAGTTTTAAGATCTTTCGCAGCTATAGTTCCAGCATTTGTTATCTTAACAGTAGTTGCAGGTATTCAATTAGCAGTGAAATTATCTGGTACAAGTGTTCATGAATTTATTTTTAATACGATTCAATCACCACTGCAAAGTTTAGCAGGGACATTACCAAGTGCAATTATCATTGTAATCCTTGTTCATCTTCTTTGGTTCTTCGGTTTACATGGGCCAAATATCGTTGGTGGTATTATTGAGCCATTATACTTACCGGCATTAGAGAAAAATATGAATTTATTCAAAGGTGGTACATCTGCATTTGATGTTCCAAATATTATTACAAAACCATTCTTTGATACTTTCGTATACCTTGGTGGTTCTGGTGCGACATTAGCATTCTTAGTAGTGGTATTACTCGTAGCAAAAAGTGCACAATTACGTGGTGTATCTCGCTTATCAATTGGACCTGGTGCATTTAACATTAACGAACCAGTAATATTTGGTACACCAATTATTTTAAATCCAATTTTATTCTTACCTTTTATCATAACACCAATTGTATTAGTAATTACTTCTTATACAGCTATATCTATGGGGTGGGTACCAAAAACAGTTGTGATGATTCCATGGGCAACACCACCAATTATTAGTGGTTATCTTGTAACAGGTGGACATATTTCTGGTGCAATTCTACAGTTATTCAACTTTGTAATTGCAATGGTAATTTATTATCCATTCGTTGTGTTATGTGACCGTTCAGTTGTTCGTACTGAAAAAGCAGCAGCGCAAGGTAATAGTAATTCTTTACCTATGTAACATAGTAATTGTTCTCATAGACAACGATACCTGTGAGAACAATTACCTTTATATCATGTTCAAAAAGATGAAAAACATCTATATGAACACTAAACTATCATTAATAAATTCATACTTTAATAGACATGTTCAAACTGAAGGGGTATTTAAATCGGTTGAACCTTATAGAGAGGGCGGTAATTATGATGACTACAGCAGAACAAATTCCATTCCAATTGATTTTAAATAGTGGTAACGCACGAAGCTTTGCGATGGAGGCACTTCAATTTGCCAAACAGGGGAAAATGGTAGAAGCAGATGAAGCGATGGTAAAGGCGAAAGAAGCGATTAATGAAGCGCATCATTTCCAAACAGAGCTCATACAATCAGAAGCAAGAGGAGAAAAAACAGAGGTTAGTGTTCTTTTAATTCACGCACAAGATCATTTAATGAATGCGATTACAGTAAAAGAATTAGCAGCAGAGTTTATCGATCTTTATAAAAAGTTTGAAGCGAAAGGGGAATAAAGCATGACTGGAATTAAAATTGCTACAATCGGCGGTGGATCTAGTTATACACCAGAGTTAATTGAAGGATTTATTAAGCGTTATGATGAGCTTCCTGTTCGTGAAATTTGGTTAGTAGATATTGAGGCAGGAAAAGAAAAGTTAGAAATCGTTGGTAACTTAGCGAAACGTATGGTGAAAAAATCAGGTTTACCAATCGAGGTTCATTTAACACTTGATCGCCGTGAGGCATTAAAAGATGCAGACTTCGTAACAACACAACTTCGCGTTGGTTTATTAGAAGCACGTGCAAAAGATGAAGCAATCCCGTTAAAATATGATGTAATCGGTCAGGAAACAAATGGTCCTGGTGGTCTATTTAAAGCGTTGAGAACGATTCCTGTTATTTTAGATATTTGTAAAGATATGGAGGAGCTCTGTCCGAATGCATGGTTAATTAACTTTGCAAATCCAGCTGGTATGGTAACAGAGGCTGTCCTTCGTTATACAAATATTCAAAGAGTAGTTGGTCTATGTAACGTTCCAATCGGAATCCGCATGGGTCTTGCAAGATTACTTGAAGTAGATGCAAGTCGTGTCCACGTTGATTTCGCAGGTTTAAATCATATGGTATACGGACTAGATGTATACTTAGATGGCGTAAGTGTAATGGATCGTGTGTTAGAGCTTGTGACAGATCCAGAAAAGCAAATTACGATGGAAAATATCGCAGCGCTTAACTGGGAACCAGACTTTATTCGCGGCCTTCGTGCAATTCCATGTCCATACCATCGTTACTACTACAAAACACGTGAAATGTTAGAAGAAGAGAAAGAGGCTTCTGTTGAAAAAGGTACACGTGCAGAAGTAGTAAAACAATTAGAAAATGATTTATTTGAGTTATATAAAGACCCAAACTTAGATATTAAACCACCACAATTAGAAAAACGTGGCGGAGCTTATTATAGTGATGCAGCATGTAGCTTAATTACGTCTATTTACAATAATAAAGGTGATATCCAGCCTGTTAATACACGAAACAACGGAACAATTGCAAGCTTACCACATGATTCAGCTGTTGAAGTGAACTGTATTATTACGAAAGAAGGCCCAAAACCAATTGCAGTTGGAGATCTTCCAGTACCAGTTCGCGGTTTAGTACAACAAATTAAATCATTCGAGCGCACAACAATTGAAGCTGCTGTTACAGGGGATTATCATAAGGCGCTGCTTGCTATGACAATCAATCCACTTGTACCATCAGATAAAGTTGCAAAACAAATTTTAGATGAAATGTTGGAAGCACATAAAGAGTATCTTCCACAGTTCTTTAAAAAGGTAGAGAAGTAAAAGCGGCGCTATTTAGCCCGCTTTTTTTATTCTATTAGGAGGTATTATGATGATTAAGTTAATTGTAAATGCAGATGATTTCGGTCTTACAGAAGGTACAAATTACGGCATTATTGATGGGCATATAAATGGACTTGTAAATTCAACGACGATGATGATGAATATGCCAGGAACAGAGCATGCGGTACGCTTAGCAAAAGAGTATAAAACGTTAGGGATAGGAGTACATCTCGTATTAACAGCAGGGGAACCACTTCTTGGAGACGTACCATCACTTGTAGGTAGCGACGGATCGTTTCATAAACAAAGTGTTGTAAGGGAAGGGAATATAAATCCAGAAGAAGTTGAGAGAGAATGGACTGCTCAAATTGAGAAGTTTTTATCTTACGGATTAACACCAACTCATTTAGATAGTCATCATCATGTGCATGGTTTACCGATTTTACATGATGTTCTTGAGAAATTAGCGGCTAAATATAATGTTCCGATTCGTCGTTGTGAGGAAGATAGAGCGGTGCATCCATTTTCTGATGTGTTTTACAGTGACTTTTATGCGGATGGTGTGACGGAAGATTACTTTGTGAAGTTAAAAGAAAGAGTACAAGGTGAACAAACGGTAGAAATTATGGTTCATCCAGCTTATATTGATCCAGAGCTTGTGAAGCGTTCTTCTTACGTAATGGATCGTGTGAAGGAATTGCGTATTTTAACAGAGAGTGAGTTGCCAGAAGGAATAGAGCTTGTGAAGTTCTAATAGAAAAACGACGGCTACATCATGCCGTCGTTTTTTTTATTTATAAAATGGACAGAATATATCCGCCAAAGGCTCCGAGTATAACGATAACCCAAGGTGGTGTTTTCCAAAAAGCTAGTAAGCAAAAAAGAAGCGAAGCGAAAACGAAATCTGAAGTATTTATAATTGTACTCGTCCAAATGGGATCGTAAAAAGCGGCAATTAAAATACCAACAACTGCGGCGTTAACACCAAGTAGTGCGCCTTGTATGAATGATATTTTTCTCACACTGTTCCAAAATGGTAAAACACCAATAACGAGTAAGAAAGCAGGGAGGAAAATCGCAATTGTTGCGAGTATTGCCCCAAGCGTCCCGTTTAATACTGCTCCTATATAAGAGGCGAATGTAAATAGTGGTCCTGGTACTGCTTGTGTTAATCCGTATCCAGCTAGGAACTGTTCTTTCGTCATCATTCCGTTTTGTACGAACTCACCTTCAAGAAGGGGCAGCACGACGTGTCCTCCTCCAAATACAAGTGCGCCAGAGCGATAGAAACTATCAAATAAAGCGATGTAATAAGAAAACGGTCTTAATATCGGTAGCAGTAGTAAGAGTCCAAAGAATAAGACGAGACAAGAAACTGCTATCTTTTTTGAAATAGGTACTTTTATATGCTGAGATTGGCTAATTGGTTGGTTGCGATATAAAAACCAGCCGATAAAGCCACATATTATAATGAGGATGACTTGCGTCCAGCTACTTGGCCATAATAAGGCGATTGCGGCAGTTACAATCGCAATCGTCGCACGGTTGCGATCTGGAGTTAACTTTTGCGCCATTCCCCATATGGCGTGAGCGACAATAGCGACTGCTACAAGTTTTAGTCCATGAATCCAGCCAGCACTCCCAAGATCGAACTGATTAAGGAATGAGGCGAAGAAAACTAAAACAAGGACAGACGGTAAAGTGAATCCAATCCATGAAATAATAGCTCCTAAAAGCCCGCCCCGTAATAATCCAACCCCCATACCGACTTGACTGCTGGCAGGACCAGGAAGGAATTGACATAGCGCTACTAAATCTCCATAGCTTCGTTCATCCATCCATTTTCTTTTTTGCACGTATTCGTGGTGAAAATAGCCGAGATGAGCGACAGGACCGCCGAATGAAGTAAGTCCTAATTTAAATGAGACGAGAAAAATCTCTAATAATGTGTGAAAGGTGTGTTTGTTTTTTTTCAAAATAACCTCCTAGAATGTTTTTGCTATGTGCATTATACAAGAAGTGGTAAAGCAAAAGGAACAAATCTAATGTAAAGATTTTGTGAATCTTTTCTTTGTAATTAAAATTGAAAAAGTCATAAATGATTATGTCTAAACCATAAAGTAGTAGAAGTAGTGCTGGGAAATTTATATAAGGAGAATGCCTTATGACAACACATTTCTTTGCCAGGTTAACAGGTAAGAGGGAAGTGCCTCCTGTAAATACAGAAGCTTTTGGGGTAGCAGAGTTTATTTTTAGTGATGATTTAACGAAATTGCATTACAGAGTAATACTAAAAAATATAGAAAAGGTTACATCGTGTCAAATTCATTTAGGGAAGTCTACTCAAATTGGTCCTGTTGTTTTATATTTGTATGGTCCACTGGAGCAAGGGATTAGCTTGAACGAGGGAAGTATTACTGGTGTAGTGAATGTGGAGGATTTTGAGGGACCTTTACAAGGGAAATCATTTGTACATTTACTTCAAGAAATTATTCAAGCAAATGTATATGTTAATGTCCATACGAAATCACAAAAAAGAGGAGAAATAAGAGGGCGAGTTAGAAAAGTAAAGAAGTAGAGGAAAAGGCTGTCCATATGTTGGAACAGCCTTTTCTCATTATATAAGGTGCTAGTTTTAGCGATTATTGTCGGTAAATCGATATATTTTGAAAATCGCTGATATAACTCGCGTTACGCCGATATATTTCAATAATCGCTGATATAACTCGCGTTACGGTCGATATTTTTAAAAACTGCCTCGATTAATTTTTCACAGGTTGATTTTTAATAAAGAAGTCCATAACGTAAAATACTTCGTCATCTGGTATTTGTATTT
This sequence comes from Bacillus sp. AR8-1, assembly GCF_008042345.1. NCBI lineage: Bacteria > Bacillati > Bacillota > Bacilli > Caryophanales > Bacillaceae > Bacillus > Bacillus sp. AR8-1. The sequence continues at coordinate 239,635 of NZ_QNUB01000008.1, read as the reverse complement.
CAAATGTATTTTCAATTGGTTGCAATGCTTTTTTTACTTTCATATACATCCAGTATTCATCTTGTCTTCTTTTCTCTTTATCAGGGTGAGGAAGAAGGCTTTCTCCTTTTTGAAGACGGTCAACCATACAGCTCATATGCAGAATAACACCCATTAAGCTATCAGGAGTTAGCTGTAAGGAAATTAATTCCTGAATTGTATTTAATGCGTAACGAATTGTTTTAATAAGTAATGCCCCATCGTTACGCTGCATTTGTTGTTCAAGAATATCCGCCATTTTTGCATATGTTTCTTCATACGTAATTAATTCTTGAATGGGCTGAATCGCTGTGTAGTTTACGATGTCTTGGAAATGATATGTTAAGCATGGTACTTGCACATCGAAATTCGTAACGATACAAATGATGTTACGCTCTTTTTTTATGTTCTCGATCATTTTCGTTAAATCTTTTTCATGGACGATACTAATCGGAATAATTTCAATTAAGTCTTTATCAAATCGTAAATAGTTCTCTAACATTTTTTGAATAGCTAAAGCACTTCCTTCACCAGTTAAACAAGCTGTTAAAATAACAGATTTCATTGGAGAGAGAGGTTTTTTCTTTTCTTCTTGTACGTTTAAGTAAAACGGTGTTAAATTTTTTACTGTTTCATATAGCGCATCTAATGAATAACCGAGCTGAGCTTTTCGAGCTGCTTCTAGTGCATGTGGTGTGCTCGTCATCGAGAGAACACGTACAGGAATTTTGAATTCCGTTTCTAATATGTCACCGATATAAGCAAGTGACCCCATATCAACAAGTAAAAGAAGCCCATTTACATTTTGGAGTGTTTTCATATAAACTTTCACACGCTCTAAGAAATCTTTCGGTGATTCGTGTAACGGCATATCAATACCGGTTACTTCCTCAATGCCGAGAAGTTCGTTTGCAACGTTTGCCATTTCAGTTGCGATGCCATTACCGTGTGCTAATATTAATACTTTTACTTCGGTTTGTGAGGCAGGAATTGGATCAACAACGAAGAACATTGTTAAAAAGCCAGCTTCATCAATAGGCATTGTTATTTGTAATTCTTCCTCCAGTAGTTGAATGCATTGCATAGCTACGGAAAAAGCTTCTTTATATTTCGTACGAATTTGATTTAATTGTGGGTGATGTATTTGTTTTCCGCTTTGTAAACGTTGTAGAGTTGTCTGTACATGTAAACTTAAAGCGAGAAATACTTTTTCATCAAACGTCTTAGATAAATGCTTTTCAGCAAGTTCCGCTATTTTTTCACATACGGAAACGATATTACGATCCACAATTTTAAAAACATTTTCATGGCTTGTTTTTTTTGATATTTGGTTAAAATATTGTACGAAAAAGCTTTGAACATCATTTTCTATTAGTAATTCTAATTCTTCCTCTTCAATACCACGTGCTTGAAGTTCTTCGTATTTATAGTCAATATAATCGTAAATAGAAGATCGTTTTTCATCTTCTGTTTTATGATTACTCCAACCTTCCTCACCTGTAAATACAAATGTTTCATTTGGTATTTGGTATAAGTGACGGCTCTTCCTTTCAATGAACAACCCTTCTTTCATATACCAAGGTAAATCTGTACTTGAAACATAGACAGAATCACGTTTCTTTGTGACCAAATCAGAATAGGCTTTCGCACAGGCAATTTGAACATCTGTTTTTAATTGACCAATGTTATTGGGACAATTGTAAAAGACGAAAGCACGCATTGCATTTGGGCTAACGTGAATGTCTTTTCGCAGACGAATTGCTTCATTTGTGAAAAATAGCTGTAGTAAAGCAAAGCGCTCTTTATGTGTACGCTCACGAAGTGGTGGCAGCGTAACAGTCATCGGTATACGTCTTGTAAATGTTTTTAATAAAAAGGAATTTGGTTCTTCTGTTGTTGCAGTAATGATTAATACTTGTGCTTTACGTTCGTTCTCTGTTTCTCCAAGGCGGCGGTACACTCCGCGGTCAATAAAGGTGAAAAGCATTTCTTGTCCCTCTGGAGGTAGGCGATGTACTTCATCTAAGAAAAGAATTCCTTCATGTGCTTTTTCAATTAACCCTTTTTGATCACTTGCTCCTGTGTAAGCTCCTTTTTTAATCCCAAATAACTGTCCAAGTAGTAGTTGTGGATTGTTTGCGTAATCAGCACAGTTAAAGACGATAAATGGTGCATTTTTGGGAAGCTGTTCAACTTCAATTGCATATTCGTGCATTAAAGAAGCAAACATAGATTTTCCGACCCCTGTTTCTCCCAGTAGTAAAGTATGCATACCGTTTGGAGGGTAGAGAATAGAAGCTTTCGCTTTTTCAATTGCGATTTTAAGGCTCGTATTTTCAATTGCAAATGTATCTAATGAAGTTATGTCTTTTGAATGCGTTTCCAACGAAGTGTTCGTTTCTATGTAAAAACGAACAGGTCGCGTATTTGTTTTTAATAACCGTTTATCTTTTACAAGTTTGTTTAAGTCGCTACTTACATTGGCGCGATCTAGTTGTAGAAATGTAGCGAGTTCTGATGCGGTTACACCTTCTGTATAATTTCCTTCTTGTATTGCATTAAAAATGAGATCTATTCGTTTCATTTCCATTCACCTCGAAACTTCATCACTATTTAAAAGTTTACACAAAAATGGGAAGGGTGGGAAGAGAAAAATAAAACAGCTTTAGTCTAGAAGTACTAAAGCTGTTACAATCTTGTGTCTTTCCAAAAATTTACCTCGAGATGAGAAGATGGATTATAGGGAAGAAGTTTGTATCCTTGTGACTGTAAATAATCAATTACTTTTGGCAGTATTTGTACGGTCACACTCGAATCATGCATTAAAATAACTTCGACTTGTTCATCACTTTGATTACGCACTCTTTCGAGTATGGCAGAAGGATTATCATAGCTTTTCCAGTCATAAGTATCGATCGTCCAATCCCACATTTTATACTGGGCTGATACAAGTGCGTCACGGTAATTCTTTTTTAAGTAAGGCATACTACCATATGGAACGCGAACGAGATGTGTATTTAATTTCGTAACTTGCTGGACAATGCTTTGTGTTTGTTCCATTTCTGCAATTAAAGTGGAAGGGTCACCAGTGTAAAGGCGTTTTACATCATGTGACATGCTATGGAGCCCGATATAATGTCCTTCTTTAATTAATCGTTGCATCGTTTTTCTGTAATGCGGCACTTTTCCGCCAATAACAAAGAAAGTTGCTTTTCCGTTCTTTTCTTTTAAGATGTTTAAAATTTGTGTAGTATATTTGTTTGGACCGTCATCAAATGTTAAGTACGCAATTTTTTGTGTAGGAGAAGTTGTTTCAGTATTTGGATGATGTTCAGCAGGAATAACGGTTGTTGCTTCAGTATTAGATGATGCGTACATAGTAATTGTTAAGAATAAAATAATACATTGAAATACTCGCTTGATCATAACATTCACCCTCAGTTTGACAATCAAGATGTAAAAAAACTTGATACTTTTCTTATTATGTATATCTTTCTCCAATAGAGGAACTCTCAAACAATCTATATTTTGGAAATATAAAATAAGGAATAAAAAATAGCATCCTAAAGGATGCTATTTGAATATTTCATAATGGTAAAGGCTATACTACAATTAGTCTTCGCGTTTTTTCACTTTTTTATAAAAGGAAATAAGTGGTTTGTAACGTTCATGTACAAGACCGATTATTTCAGCAATGATTTCTGTGAAGAAAATCAAAGCGAAAAGAAGAATAATGGATAACCATAACGTTGCACTAGTAAAAATAATGGCATTTACACTAAAGAAAATACCGAATGCGTATATAATTAGTACCGTTTTACGATGAGAGAATCCCATTGCAAGTAAGCGGTGATGTAAATGCGATTTATCTGGTGCTGAAATAGGTTTTTTATTTACGATACGACGGATGATTGCAAATATCGTATCAAATATAGGTACACCTAAAATGATAATTGGAACGATAAAACTGAATAACGTTACACTTTTGTATAATCCAAGTAACGATATAACAGAAATACAGTATCCTAAAAATAGTGCTCCTGTATCTCCCATGAAAATTTTTGCTGGATGGAAGTTGAAGAATAAAAATCCAATTGTACTTGCTAATATAATTAATGCGAGTGGCAAGATAATAGCTGTTCCAGTACCCCATGGGCTAGTGAAGGCCATATATGCTAGCGTTGCAAGTACGATAGATGAAATACCAGCAGATAATCCATCTAAGCCGTCAATTAAGTTGATTGCATTCGTAATACCTACAAGCCAAAATACTGTAATTGGATAAGCAAGCCATCCAAGTTCAGTATCCCCAAGGAATGGGATATATAATACTTGCACTAATAATCCACTTTTTACAATCATAATGGCAACTAACAGTTGTCCACCGAATTTTACTTTCGCAGATAACTCGTACATATCATCTAAAATTCCGATGATTACAATGATAATCGCACCTAGTGTTATCGATAACATTCTTTGCTCATATAAGCCGCCGACAACAAATCCTACAGCTACACCAATAAATATTGCTAACCCGCCAAGACGTGGCATAATCTTTTGGTGCACTTTACGTGCGTTTGGCTTATCTGTCGCTCCTATTTTAAAAGCTAATTTAATAACTAAAGGAGTAACGACGAGTACAGTGATGAAAGATGCCAAAATGGCATAAATCACTTGTGAGTCCATTAATACCCCACCCTTTATATTCTAACGTAGTTTTTTTTTTTTTTTGAAAATATATTTATCTGAAAATTATGATGTTTATTTACAGGCTCATAACATATGGTATCACAAAAAGATTAGAATTCAATCTTTTTTTCTCTTTACGGTTAATGGAAGCGGATAGAATATATGACAATTGTATATAGAATGTTGCATCATATGAGAAGGTTAATCGTACTGGACTTTGGAATATGACATTTCCTTTTTTCTTCGATAGTGAATACTTTTAGTTCAGTATTATAAGTGTTACACGTAGAAATGAGTAAGTTTCATGTTAAAATGTGGGAATTTATCTCGCGTCAACTAGTAGCCCCATTCCTACTAATTAAAGTTTTACTTTATCCCGCATTAACGGGCAGTAAGACCCCCACCTCAAAATTCAGCGAAGCAAAGAAGTTAGGTGGGGATCAACTGCCCGTAAAAGCCCCACTGATTAAAGTTTCACTTTATATTATAGTGCATTTAATTTTACAAAAACTTTAAAAAGAATGAGGGAAGTAATTCATATAATGAAGAAGGAAAAGGGTTTTCTCATTTTTAATGTGAGAGGGGGAAGCACAGGGAGAATTCTGTATTTCATATCTTTTCTATTGTAAATTCCTGTGCGAAAAGGAAATGAAAATTACGATAATAGGTACTGGATATGTTGGATTGATTACAGGAGTAGGATTGGCAAAGTTGGGGCATTCAGTTACATGTTTTGATATAGATGATGAAAAAATTGAACGGATAAAACAAGGGGATTTACCTATTTATGAGGTTAGATTACATGAATTAATAAATTATGCATATGAGAATAATGCTTTAACTTTTACATCAAATAAAGAAGAGGCATTTGATGATGTAGAGTTTATATTTATTGCAGTTGGAACACCATCTTTATTAGATGGGACGGCGGATTTAACGTATATTCAGAGTGCTTGTAACGATATTGGATTATATGCGACAAACGATATTATTGTTGTTACGAAAAGTACAGTTCCAGTAGGTACAAATGATGTAATGAAGGGATGGATTGAGGGGAATTTAAAAGGGAGGCATACAGTACATATCGTATCGAATCCAGAGTTTTTGCGTGAAGGTTCAGGTATTTATGATTTCTTTCATGGAGATCGTATTGTAATTGGAGCGGATAGTGAGGAAGTAGCAAGAAGAGTAGAGAGTTTGTATAGCCAATTATGCTTAGAAACGTATGTTACAGATATTAAAAGTGCAGAGATGATTAAATACGCATCGAATGCCTTTTTAGCTACAAAGATTAGTTTCATTAATGAAATTTCAAATATATGTGAGAAGGTAGGCGCAAATGTATTGGATGTTGCCAAAGGGATGGGAATGGATAAGAGAATTGGTGCATCTTTTTTAAATGCGGGCATTGGATATGGGGGATCATGTTTCCCGAAAGATACGAAAGCACTGGTGCAAATTGCGGGAAATGTTGCTCATGATTTTCGTTTGTTAAAAGCGGTTATTGAAGTAAATAATAAGCAACAGCTGCTATTGATTGAAAAAGCGAAAAAAGTCATGAACATGAATAAAAAGCGGATTGCAGTTCTTGGCGCATCCTTTAAACCGAATACGGATGATATTAGAGAGGCATCATCTCTTATTATAATAGAAGCATTACTTAATATAGGTGCAGAAATTGTTCTGTACGACCCAAAAGCAATTCAATATGTGAAAAATATATTTGGAGATGCTATACAATATAGTAGATGTATAGATGAATCGATTAGAGATGCGAGTGCGGTTTTTATCGTAACAGAATGGGAAGCTATTCGAGTGTACCCGTTAGAAAAGTACGTACAACTTATGAGAGAGCCTATTTTATTCGATGGGAGAAATTGTTATACTGATGAAGATGTTAAGAAACAAAAGATAGATTATTACTCGGTGGGCAGAAAAAGTATTTGTAATAGAAAAGTTTCTGTTATGCGTTAAAAAGGGATGTACTCATCCATATTTTTATATGTCATAATAGAAGCTGTAATTAGTGAAAGAAAAGAGGCAATCACATGACTGAACGTTTAAAAGTAATGACAATTTTCGGGACACGTCCAGAAGCAATTAAAATGGCACCTCTTGTATTAGAGTTGCAAAAACACCCAGAAAAAATTAAATCGATTGTGACTGTAACAGCACAACATCGCCAAATGTTAGATCAAGTATTAAATATCTTTGGAATTACGCCAGATTTCGATTTAAATATCATGAAAGACCGCCAAACTTTAATTGATGTTACAACGCGCGGTTTAGAAGGTTTGGATAAAGTAATGAAAGAAGCGAAGCCGGATATTGTACTTGTACATGGTGATACAACAACAACATTTATTGCAAGCTTAGCTGCTTTTTATAATCAAATTCCAGTAGGTCATGTTGAGGCGGGCCTTCGTACGTGGGATAAGTATTCTCCATACCCAGAAGAGATGAATCGTCAATTAACAGGTGTAATGGCGGATCTTCATTTCTCACCAACAGCAAAATCAGCAACGAACTTACAGAAGGAAAATAAAGATGAGTCACGTATTTTCATCACAGGAAATACAGCGATTGACGCGCTGCAAACGACTGTAAAAGAAACATATAGTCATCCTGTACTAGAGAAACTTGGAAATGATCGTCTTGTACTTATGACAGCTCACCGTCGTGAAAACTTAGGTGAACCTATGCGTAATATGTTCCGTGCAATTAAGCGTCTTGTTGATAAGCATGAAGATGTACAAGTTGTGTACCCTGTTCATATGAACCCTGTTGTTCGTGAAATAGCAAATGAAATTTTAGGTGAACATAATCGTATTCATTTAATTGAGCCGCTAGATGTAATTGATTTCCACAATGTTGCAGCTCGTTCATACTTAATGTTAACGGATTCTGGTGGTGTACAAGAAGAAGCTCCATCACTTGGGGTACCAGTTCTTGTTCTTCGTGATACAACAGAGCGCCCTGAAGGTATTGAAGCAGGTACGCTGAAATTAGCAGGAACAGACGAAGAGACAATCTTTGGTCTTGCAGATGAGTTGTTATCAGATAAAGAAGCTCATGATAAGATGGCGAAAGCATCTAACCCTTACGGTGATGGTCGTGCATCAGAGCGCATTGTAGAAGCGATTTTACAACACTTTAATAAGTAAATAAAAAAGGCCCAATCGGATAGATTGGGCCTTTTTGTTACGGCTGATTGCGCATAATCCACTCTGCATGAGCATTTGTAGAAGGTGGCGGATCAGTTGGTGTTTTATTTTGGTTTGTTTCTTTTTTTGCTTGTTCGTTAGAATTAGAATTAGAACTTGAATTTGAATCAGGATTTGAGTTGTTTTTTGTAGTTGGATTTTTTGCTTTTTCCCCTAATTCTTTTTCAATTTCGTTACGCACCGTTTCTACACTGATTGGATCTGGAAGGAAGTAATAAATACCGCCTATCTTTTTGTCTTCGCCTTCAAGCTTTAACGTTTGCATTGTAGAAGGATCAAATCCAGAAAGTTTATTGTAAAGAGCAAGTCCGTCTGAAATAGGAATGTCGGTTTTTATATATTTTCCAACGACAGCTGTTAAATCTTTAATTTTAAATACAGTAGAGGTGGAGTTTAACTTTTGGGCAACAGCGGCTAGTAATTGTCTTTGTCTAGCAGCTCGACCATAATCGCCATTTGGATCTTGTTTTCGCATACGGACGTAAGCAAGTGCTTCTTCACCGTTTAAGTTTTGCTGTCCTTGCTTAAATTGAATTTTTTTGTAGTAATCTACGTCAGAGCGCTCCCAGAAATCGAAGGGTACGTCAACCGTAACGCCGCCGACAGCATCAACGATACCTTTAAAGCCTTGGAAATCAATTTTAAGATAATGGTCTACAGGAACTTTTAGAAAGCCTTCGACAGTTTTGATTGCCATTTCTTCTCCGCCGTAAGCATGGGCAGCGTTAATTTTGTCTTCCTTATTTTTACCAACAATTTTAACTCGAGAATCACGAGGAATACTCATAAGTGAAATCTTTTGAGTTTTCGGATTGACTGTTGCAAACATTAATGAGTCTGTACGACCATTTTGACCGTCTGTCGCATAATCTTCTATACCCATAATGAGAATTGTAAAAGGTTCCTTTGTAATTTCTACATCTTTGTTTCTTAAATCCGATTTTTCACGAGTAAAACCACTATACATCCCCATAAGAGAAGAGTAAGAATTTAACACATAAACTCCTATGCTGCCAAATAAAAATGCGAAAATAAGGAAGAAGAAAAGTTTCCTTCTTCGCTTCTTTTTTATTCTGCTATTTTGGAGATGATAATAACGTTCTTCCATATATAATCTCCTTAGTTCGTTAGTTCATTTGTAGGGAAGTAATTCACTACATTAATCTTTGAAGGTGATAAAAGAGTTATGCTTAGATAACATCTTGTTCTAAGTACAACATATCTCCTTCTGTAATTGTACATTTCCCGTTTGTTAATTCAATCATCCAATTTGTAAATGCTTGTTTGCCGTCTTCTTCTACATAAGTATCAAATGTGACATTTTCTAGATAATGTATATCTTTAATGGCATATTTTGAATTACGTAATTCATTTTCTACTTTGCCAAGTAATGTGTAATCAATCTCGGTTTGCATCACACGCATTAGTTTTCGCTGGACAACACCGACATGATTAATGCCTTCGCTTGTACACTTTCCATATGCACGAATTAATCCACCTGCGCCAAGTTTAATGCCACCAAAATAGCGTGTTACGACAACGACGGTATCTTTTAGCCCACGTTTTTTTAGTACTTCTAGCATTGGTACGCCAGCTGTACCGCTAGGCTCGCCGTCATCATTTGCTTTTTGAATATGATCTTGTTCGCCAATTAAATAAGCGGAACAATTATGTGTTGCATTCCAATGCTGTTTTTTTATTTTTTGTATAAATTCTTGAGCCTCTTCCTCAGTCGTTGCTCGGCTAATATAACAAATAAATCTTGATTTTTGAATGACGATTTCGTGTTCGCCGTAGTCTTTGATTGTTAAATATTGTAATAGCACTTGTATACGCCCCTATCTATCAAAATGACTAGTACTTTCCATTTTAAAAGCGAGCCTTTTTATATTCAAACATTTTTTCTAAATAGGCTGAAGTTTTTGGTGAGTATTTTATCTTTTTGTTGTAATTTGTCGAGATGGTGAGTATAATTTCAACCGGCATTTCCCTGTATGGATGCACCATTTGTAGTTTTCGTGTAAAATTAGGAAATAAAACTTTTTATAAGGCAGGTACGAAAATGAAAATAGCTATTGTTACTGATAGTACAGCATATATACCGAAGCAAATCCGTGATGAACTCAATATATATATGATTCCATTAAACGTTGTGTTTGGAACAGAATCTTATCAAGAAGAAGCTGAAATTTCAGCAGATGATTTTTATGTGAAAGTACGTGAACAAGAGGAACTTCCAAAAACTTCTCAACCAGCAATCGGAAAGTTTGTTGAGCTATATGAAGAACTAGCTAAAGATTATGATGCAGTTATTAGTATTCACCTATCAAGTGGAATTAGTGGTACATATCAAACATCAACGACAGCTGGACAGATGGTAGAGGGTATTGATGTATACACGTATGACTCTGAAATTAGTTGTGAAGTACAAGGATTTTATGTGCGTGAAGGTGCAAGGTTAGCAAGTGAAGGAAAGAGTCCAAAAGAGATTATTGCTCGTTTTGATGAAATGAAGAAAACGATGGACGCCTATTTTGTAGTTGATGATTTACATCATTTACAACGTGGTGGTCGATTAAATAGCGCGCAAGCTTTCATCGGCAGTCTGTTACAAGTGAAGCCAGTTTTATATTTTAGAGATAAAATCATTATTCCGTTTGAAAAGATTCGTACACGTAAAAAAGCATTAAAACGTATCATTGAAATTTTTGATGAGCAAGCAAGTAAAGGTGTACCTATGGAAGCAGTTATCATTCATGCGCAACGTGAAGAGGAAGCGAATGAATGGAAGAAAGAATTAGAAGCAAAATATCCTCACGTCACAATTCGTACAGGTTATTTTGGAGCTGTAATTGGTACGCACTTAGGTGAAGGTGCATTAGGTCTTGGATGGTATACGAAGTAATAAAGATATAAAAAGCTCTCTTTTTAAGAGGGTTTTTTTACGGGTATGTTACGTTTAGTTGACAAGTTAATATTTGGAAATGGTAAAATGTACGTAAAATAAAATAATGAGGAAAGTTTTATAACTTACTTTTTACAAGAAACTATATTATAATAGAAGAGAGGTGAAACATATGGAGCATAATTCTTGTTTATGTCCAAAGTTTGAGTCAGCTTTTACTCTGCTTAGTAAGAAGTGGACTGGCTTAATTATTAAATCTTTGCTTGAAGAGTCGAAACGTTTTAGAGAAATCGCAGATATTATCCCAAATATGAGCGATCGTATGTTGTCAGAGCGTTTGAAGGAATTGGAAAGCGAGGGCATTGTAGTTCGTAATGTCTATCCAGAAGTACCAGTTCGAATCGAGTATGGCTTAACTGACAAGGGAAAAGCGTTAGAAAGTGTTATGGATGAGGTCCAAAATTGGGCTGAGAAATGGATGAAGTAGCATTTCATTTGTATTCGTATATTTAATAAAACGTAAGGGATTCCTTACGTTTTTTCTTTGTTTATAGAAGTAAGAAAAGTATGCAAATTTCTACACACACATACAAAAATATACGAATTTTGCGCTAGAGCTACATATAATATTACATTTGTTTTACAAAAACGTAACATTAGCAAAAAAAATCCCGAATTATGGTATAAATTTTATAGGTTATATACGGAAAAAGAAAAAAGAAAGCGGTGTAAAAAATAAAATGAAAAAGCTAAAAATGGCATCTTGCGCATTAGTTGCAGGGTTAATGTTTTCAGGGCTAACACCAAATGTATTTGCAGAAGATAAAATTTCTGACGTGAAATCACAAATTAATACACAAAATGACACTTTACATAAACAACAACAAGAACGTGATGAATTACAAAAACAAATGAATGACTTAAACAAAACAATTCAAGGTTTAGATAAGTCTGTTCAAGAGAATGCTGCAAAGCTTGATGAAACAACGAAAAAAGTTTCTGATACTGAGCAATTAATTGAAAAGAAAAATAAAGATATTGCAGAATTACAAACGAAGATTGCAAAACGTGAAGAGTTATTAAGAAAGCGTTTAGTTGCACTTCAAGAACAGCCAAATACGAACGTTGTAACAGAAGTTCTTGTAAACTCTAAAAACGTTGCAGATTTAGTTGATCGTTTAACTTCTGTTTCTAAAATTCTTGAGTCTGATGAAGATATCATGAAAACACAACAAGAAGACCAAGCTAGTGTGAAAAAAGATGTTGCAACGGTAAAAGAGAAACAAAAAGAATTAAAAGAAGCACAAGCTCAAATTGAAACTGCTAAGAAAGAACTTGACGCTGAAAAAGAGAAAAAAGCAACAGCGGTAAACGATTTAAGCGGTAAAATGGATACAGTTGTAACTTCAATGACAAGTACGGAAGGTCAATTGAAAGAGCTTGAGAAACAAGCGCTACAATTACAACGCATTGCAGAAGAAGAAGCACAAGCAAAAGCTGCACAAGAAGCTGCTGCTCAAAAACAAGCAGAGCAAGCTGCTAAAGCTGCGCAAGCTCAGTCAGCACAAGCACCTGCAGAGCAAGCTGCACCAGCAAACAATGGTGGACAAGCTCAAAAAGAAGAGCCTAAAAAAGAAGAACCAAAAAAAGAAGAGCCTAAGAAAGAAGCACCTAAAAAAGAAGAGCAAAAGCCAACACCAACACCCGATCCAAATCCGGCTCCGGGCGTAATTGGTAAGGCAAAGCAATACTTAGGTATGCCTTATGTTTGGGGAAGTGCATCTCCATCAAACGGTGGTTTTGATTGTAGTGGATTCATTTCTTACATCTTTGGTGTAGGTCGTCAAGACGTTAGAGGTTACTGGAACTCAGTTTCTAAAGTAGATAGCCCACAACCAGGAGACTTAGTATTCTTCCAAGGTACTTATAAAGCAGGTCCATCTCACATCGGTATTTACGTTGGTAATGGCCAAATGATTCATGCTAGTGATAAAGGAATTGCGTACGGTGATATTAACAGCTCATATAACCAAAAACATTTCTTAGGTTACGGTCGATTCTAGGATTTATAAAAGAATAAAAAACGTGTATAAAGTCGATAGCTTACTATTTTATAAGTAGGTTATCGGCTTTTTTGAGTTTTTACGGGATTTGAAGAAGGGTTTATAGTAGTGCTTGGAGGTGATTGTCGATGCTACCGGGGAAACAGTTGCTATTAGACGAACTTTCTTCAGATTTACAGAGGGAATTAAATGATTTGAAAAAGAAGGGAGAGGTCGTCTGTGTACAAGGTGTAAAAAAGAAGGCTTCTAAATATGTATGTCAGCGCTGTGGAAATATAGAACAGCGGCTATTTGCGTCGTTTTTATGTAAAAGATGCAGTAAAGTGTGCACATATTGCCGGAAGTGTATAACGATGGGGAGGGTAAGTGAATGTGCTTTACTTGTTCGCGGGATTGCTGAAAGAAAGAGAGAAAAGAATTTAAACTTGTTACGGTGGAGCGGAACGTTGTCTACTGGTCAGAATTTGGCGGCGCAAGGAGTTATAGAGGCTATTAAGCGAAAAGAATCATTTTTTATTTGGGCTGTATGCGGGGCTGGGAAAACAGAGATGTTGTTTTACGGTATTAACGAAGCGCTTCAAAAAGGAGAAAGAGTTTGTATCGCAACGCCGAGAACGGATGTTGTTCTGGAATTAGCACCGAGATTACAAGAAGTATTTCCATATATAAAGGTAGCGGCTTTATATGGAGGGAGTGTGGATAAAGAAAAAGATGCAGTACTAGTCGTTGCAACCACGCATCAATTATTGCGTTATTATAGGGCGTTTCATGTCATGGTTGTAGATGAGATAGATGCTTTTCCATATTGTGCAGATCAAATGTTACAGTACGCGGTAAAACAAGCGATGAAAGAAAGAGCGGCGCGTATTTATTTAACTGCGACTCCAGATGAAACGTGGAAGCGAAAATTTAGAAGAGGTGAACAAAAAGGTGTTATTGTTTCTGGACGATATCACCGTCATCCTTTGCCAGTTCCTTTATTTTGTTGGTGCGGGAATTGGAAAAAAAGCCTCATTCATAAAAGAATTCCTCGAGTTTTACTACAGTGGTTACAAACGTACTTAAATAAAAAATATCCTATTTTTTTATTTGTCCCCCATGTGCGATATATAGAAGAGATAAGCCTGTTGTTAAAGTCATTCAACAAGCGAATTGAAGGTGTACATGCAGAAGATCCGGGTAGAAAAGAAAAAGTAGCGGCTTTCAGAAAAGGAGAAATCCCATTATTAGTTACAACGACAATTTTAGAGCGAGGCGTAACAGTAAAAAATTTGCAAGTAGCGGTTTTAGGGGCGGAAGAAGAAATATTCTCAGAAAGTGCACTCGTACAAATTGCGGGCCGAGCAGGGCGGAGCTTTGAAGCACCGTATGGAGAGGTCGTTTATTTTCACTATGGTAAGACAGAGGCGATGGTGCGCGCGAAAAAACATATTCAAGGTATGAATAAAAATGCGAAAGAACAAGGATTGATCGATTAATGCATTGTTTACTTTGTGATGAGTGTTTTGTAGAAACGGTTAGTTGGTACAATTTTTTTGTAAAGTGTCATAGAAAATATATATGTGATAGATGTGAGCAGAAACTTTCCTATATTATAGGAGAAATTTGCATGGAGTGTGGGCGGCCTTTAGAATATGTTCCTGCCTCATTTCAAGAAGACGGTATTTGTATAGATTGTCTAAGGTGGATGAAAGAGGCGAAGTATCGTTCTTTTAAAAACCGTTCGTTATATATGTATGATGATGAGATGAAAGAAATAGTAGCGCAGTTTAAGTTTCGGGGGGATGCAGAGTTAGTGCGCATTTTTTATCGTCCTTTTCGAAGTTTATTTCAAAAGTATTTTGCTAATGGTTCAACCGTTATCGCTGTTCCGCTTAGTAAGGAAAGGGAAGTTGAACGTGGTTTTAATCAAGCTGAGTTATTAGCAACTTGTTTACCTGTCAAAATTTCTTATCCATCATTAAGAAGAAGGGAAACAGAAAAGCAAAGTAAGAAGACACGTAAAGAAAGGGTGTCAGGAAGCAATCCTTTTTATTTTCAGGGAGAAGAGATGTTTTCTGGGCAACATATTTTACTCGTTGATGATGTGTATACGACTGGAATTACAGTTAGGCAAATCGGAAGTTTGTTATATGAAAGAGGGGCAAGGGAAGTATCTAGTTTGACACTTTGTAGAAGTTAATATGGCAGTGTCGAAAGGGATAATAAAAAGGCGATAAGTCTTCTTTGACTTCATATGTTGTCATTCGTTATAGTCAAAATATGGGGCGAATGCCCTGATTTTTAGAGTGAAGGGAATGGAATGAACATGCAAGGAAGAGTGAAATGGTTCAATGCAGAAAAGGGATTTGGGTTTATTGAGCGTGAAGATGGTGACGATGTATTTGTCCATTTTTCTGCTATTCAACAAGATGGGTATAAGTCATTAGAAGAAGGGCAACAAGTAGAGTTTGACATTGTAGATGGAGCACGTGGACCACAAGCAGCTAATGTTGTGAAACTGTAGGGGATATTGTTTTGGGAAGAGAAAGCTGCGTTTGTGGCAACGTTATATATATGTAGTAGAACCTCTTGTTTTTCGCAAGGGGTTTTTTGTTATAGGGTAAGTTGTCAAAAAGTTGTTTCTTTTCTGTAACGAATTGTCCACAGTTATATTCGTTATTCACGATGTTAATAGGATAAAATAAAGATAGAAACGATGCATCTTTTCATTTCAACAAAAAACGATAAAAAAATCGCAATTCCACTAATTTTTTTAAAAAAGTTAGAAGGAGTTTTTAAGCCAGTGTCGAAATTATAGTACATAGGCTTGAAAGGAGGAATTCATCTATGAAATTCAACATTCGTGGTGAAAATATTGAAGTAACTCCAGCATTAAAGGAATATGTAGAGAAAAAACTAAGTAAGTTAGAGCGTTATTTTGATACATTCCCAGAGATTAAAGTTAATTTAAAAGTATACTCTGACAAGCAACGTGTCGAGGTAACAATACCATTTACTGATTTATTACTTCGTGCAGAAGAAACTAATAGCGATATGTACGCTGCTATCGATTTAGTAGTTGATAAACTTGAGCGACAAATTCGTAAACATAAAACAAAGGTAAATCGTAAGTTACGTGAGAAAGGTTCTGTGAAAACGAACTTTATCCTTCCAGAAGCAGTAGCTGTTCTGGATGCGGTAGAAGAGGATGAATTAGAACTTGTACGTACAAAACGATTCGATTTAAAACCGATGGACGTTGAAGAAGCGATCCTACAAATGGATATGCTAGGACATAATTTCTTCGTCTTCACAAATGCTGATACAAATGAAACTAATGTTGTATATGGCCGTAAAGATGGGAAATACGGTTTAATCGAAACTAAATAATAATTCAAAAGCGCAGCCGAAATGGCTGCGCTTTTTTGTATTGAGATTTTGAATGTGATTATCTCCATAAGTATGTACTTGTTAGGAGTATACTAATTTTGTTTAATTTAACAATATTTTATAATTGTAAATAAAATATTAAGTTTTCTGGAATCAATTGATAGTGTATTTTGCTTTTGTTATCTTTAAATTGCATTATATAGATTTACTTTGTTTCTTTAGTAAAAAAATAAAATCGATATAATGCTACAAATTATCGGAGGTGCTTTTAGTGAGCATTAAGAAAAAAAGTCGTTTTATGTTTGGATCTGTTTTATCGTTAGGTATTTTAGCTAGTACTTTTGCTTTAACCGAACCTGCTAAGGCTGATACAAAGGATGATCATGTAGAATTTACCTTTAGACTTTGGAATGCATATGATTTTACTAATGCACGTCCTAAAGAGACACCTACTTCTATGTATATGCGTGTAAAGAGTAGTGAGAAGGGCGGTGGTTCTTTTAACGTTTGGACAGAAGCTGATAAAAATAAAGGTAAAGGTAATAGAGATTGGGTAAATGTTTCAGGTGAGTCGAGTAAGCATGAAGGAACGGTGAAACCAGGTAAAACGTATCTTTTCCAAAATTACGCATATGAAAACTATGGAAAAAATGTACCTGTGAGATTTGGTGGTTATTCTAGAGAAAATAATGCTTATCCTACTGCTTGGAGTCCTGATAGTGTAAGACCGAGTGGACCTTACACTGAATATTGATTTAGAAATTATAAATTGAAATTATTTATTGTGTAGTACTAGAAAAAGTCGTATAGTTCCGAGTCTTGATTATACGGCTTTTCCTGCTATTTCATTTTTAAAATAGGAGGAGTTGTAATGAGGTTTATCTCAAGATATATTTTAGTTTGTTTTTTTATATTGAGTATTAGTTTCTTAGTTTCTTGTCAAAAGAAAGTAGATGAACCGATTGTAAATATTGAAGATACTTTAACGGAAAAAGATAATTTGAAAAGTATTCAGTTACAAGAAATTAAGAAAAATACTATTGTTGAACAAGTGTTTTTAAAAAGTGAAAATGGTCATGATTTCTTTCAAGGTCAAATAGAAAGAAATGATAGCTTAATAGAGGATAAGCTTTCAAATAAAAAATTAAAGTCAGGAGTTATACCAGAAAATTATTATGTTTTTTTAACGGGTGTGACGAATAAGAAAAAACCAACGTATCTTTTGGGACGGATTGAACAAATTGATGGAAAAATAATTCAGTGGAAACAAGAAGTTAAGAGTGTAAAAAGAAAAGGTACAAACGATGTTTATCAGTATGAAGTTGAGTTTCCTAAATTTGAAGGAGAGAGAGCAAATGTTTCTTTTCGTTACATTTGGTTAAATAAAGAAAATAAATGTTATGGTGTTGCGGATCAACTTTTCATATTAAAAAAGATTTAAATTTCATTAATGGTTTATGGAGGAGTTGTAGATGAGTTACTTTTTAGGAAGGATTTTAAAAGGTAGGATGTTTTGGTTGTCTGTATTTATTATGTTAGTAATTGTCATTGCTCAATATATTGCTATGTGTGTAACAACGAAAGGATTTAATGATGCTGGGATTATAAAGGTATCTCCATATTTATCTAACATTTTACATTTTAATAGATTACCATTTTATAGTGAATTTTATCTACTTATATTTCCTATGATTTCTGCAATGGCTGTAGCTGGGATTTATAGAATTGATAAAAATTATGGATTTATTTATCCTGTCATTTCTAAGATGGGAACGCGTCATTATTTTAGATTACTTTATTGTATTAATTTTATAGTATCTTTTTTTATTATAAGTGTCCCTTTACTATTTCATTTTTATTTATATGCGATGACTTATCCGACAGTTGCTCCGCATCCGATATTAAATTATATGGCGGCTACTGTTTCACCAACAGCTCAATTTAATACGGTTTATTATGAGTATCCTACTTTATATTTTCTAATGTATGTATTTTTAAATAGTTTATACGGTGCGGTATTTTCGAGTTTGGCTTTATCAATTTCGTTTTTTATAAAACGAGTTTATTTTATTTATTTAGTTCCATTTGTTTTACATATTGTTTGGCTTGGTATTGGGAGGGGGATTCTCTATCCTAAAGATTATTTAATTAAAGACTTCGGTTTTTTTGAATTGCAAATTTTTCTTAGTGTCCTGTTATGTATTTGGTTTTGTTCTGTAGTTCTTTATTTACGGGGGAGTAGGAAGCATGTTCTTTTATAATGCAATGAAAGAAACTATAAGGATGAAGTACGTTTGGTTAAGTATTCTTTTTTTACTTAATGTTAGTATCATTGGTTGCTTGTTCAATTATTTTGAACAGGGCATTGTAAAAGAAAAAATGAACGAATTAGAAACTTTGTATAAAGTTATGTCGTTTTATAATTTGTCGACTATATTTATTCCTTTAACCATCGTTTTTTCTGTATATTCTATGTCGAATTTTTTTAGTGTTTATGTAGTTTATCGAGTGAATAATGCAATGAAATTAGTTTCTATATATTATTTGAAACTATTCGTTTTTGTTTGTTTTTTCGCTGGGAGTATGATTTTACAGTTGTTTTTGATGTCAAATATGATGGCTGTAACTAGTGTTGATGTAAATTATCCATTATTATTTTGTATTCAATTATTTGCGAATGTTTTTATATGTATGATAAGTGCTTTATTGCAATTATTTTTACCTAGTTTACTTGTAATAATATGTATGATCACTGCTGTTTTACTAGATAGATTTATATTACATGGATTTTTATTTACAAATGCTTTTTATATAAATGTGTTTGAAGATGCTACTGGTTTATTTATACGCTTATTTGGCTGTTTTTTTATCTTTTTTATAAGTGTATGGATTTTATCTAAAAAAAGTTATATTTCTATGAATGATGAGACAGAGGTGATCTAGTTTACATTATGATCTTATATTATTTGTTAAAAAGAGATTTACATGTAAGGTTTCGAGATTCCATCAAGATAATGGCTTTTTTATTCTTAATTTACGCTATTATTGCAATTGCTTTTTTATACAATCAGCCTCTTAGTAATGGTAAAGAATCTGTATTAGTAGATGTTACCTTTTATCGATTTTTTCATGGAGTAGACTTTGTGGATTTATCTTATTTTTATAAGGAGGGGCGATTTTCTATCCCTTTTTATTGGGTATTCTTTCAAATCACTCCTTTGTTGCTTGTAGGGAATTTTGCTTTTTCAGATATTCAACAGAATGGTGTTTATTTACTTCCTCGTGTTAAGAAGAAGCATTTTCTGTGGTTAACGAAAATATTATCTTTGTTTTTTTATATAATTATTATTTGGATTGGTATGTATTTTATTTGGTTTAGCGCTTACTATTTGCTTTCTTTAGGAGAGGATAATTTTTTAAATTTATATAGTCAATTTCCTTATAAGATATTAGGTACTATGCTAATTCAAATAATTATAAGCTTTTTATTAGCTTTGGTTTTTGAGTTTTTAACGTTTTATATACCAATAACTATTGTTTTTGTACTAATGTTGTTGTACCTGTTTTTGTCTATTTTCTTTCATAGTATTTATTTTTTAGGCTCTTTTGTTATGCCAAATCGTTGGTATTTTGTTGATCACAGTTCAATTCAATTGACTTTAGGTAATAATCAATCTATTCAATGGAATGATTTACTTCTAATAGGAGTAGTAATTGTTGTTGTAATGATTTTATTAGGTAGTTTTTGTTTTAAAAAACTAGATGTGATAGGTGAATAATTTATGGACAATTATATTAAATGTGAATGTATGACGAAAAGATTAAAAGGAAATATTGTGTTAGATAATATTAATTTGTCAGTAAAAAAAGGCGAATTTTTAGTTTTGAAGGGGCATAATGGCTCTGGTAAAACAATGATTTTACGTGCTATATCAGGATTAATGCGTTTGAATTCTGGAGTTGTTTATATAGATAATGAAATGATTGGAAAACAAAAGCAATTCCCTGATTCTATGGGGATATTGATTGAATATCCAAGTTTTATTCCAGGGTATACTGGTTTTCAGAACTTGAAATTTTTATCATCGATTAATAATAAAATTTCTGATGAGGAAATTTATAATATTATTCAGAGGGTTGGACTTGATAAAACAGATAAGAGAAAGTATAAAAGATACTCTTTAGGTATGAAACAACGTTTAGGGATAGCGCAAGCTTTAATGGAACAACCAACACTATTGTTATTAGACGAGCCAACTAATGCTTTAGATAGTGATGGGATAAAAGATGTTTTAGATATTTTGGAAGTAGAAAAATCTAAAGGAACGACTATTATAGTAGCTAGTCATGATGTGCATGTCCTGGATAACGGTATAGTAGATCGCATTGTACATGTTAATAATGGAAAGTTGGTAGATTAAGAGTGACAAGAAATCATGTCTTAATAATCATTGGATTGTGTCTGTTGCTATGTATATTTGCTAGTTTATTTAGATTTAAAACATTAAATCTAAATAATGAATCTTATAAAGTGGTAAAAGATGAATTTTTATCTAATAGAACTTTTGAAGATGGACAAGGAGTTACGTTTCATGCTCTTGATCCTCTTGATCCTACAAAAGTTTATGATCCTTATGAAGACCGTGAAGTAGTGACGTATGTTTTACCTTTAAATATTACAAATACAACAAATCGGGATATTAACTTGCTTAGTAATGAGTCTATTTCCGATACATTGTTTTATTCTAAAATAGGAGAGTTTTATAATGTAATTCCGTATGCAATGGAGTTACCTAAACAATATCAGTTTGATCCTGTAATACCTGCTGGTAAAACAGTACGAGGATATATAGGGACAAATTATTTTATAGGAGATGACCCTTATAAAAATTATAAAAACTTTTCAAATGAATCAACTAAGGTGAAATTTATTTCTTTTATGAAGGATAAGAAAGGGAAATATCATGAATTAGAAATACCAATAAATTAATAAAATTCGTGATTGATCCAGATATATTTTAAGGGTGTTTTTTGCTGTGGTTGAGTAGATCTTGCAACATAACAGTATCGTTTAAAGTCGGAGTTGTTTCGCAGGTGTAAGTATCTATGGATGCTGCACCTGCGGAATTTCCGGCTTTTTGTAATTGTTCATTTAAAACTAATAGATTTCCTTCGATTATCCTCTTTTAAAGGGGGATATTTAATACGAAATTTGCAATAGAGGGATGGAGAAAAGGCATGTTAGTTTGTTAGAACAAATGAAATGAAAACTTTTTTTGAATATAAGGCCCGACATTCGGCCGATTGTTGTCATAGTTATAAGACAAGTGTTACAATTATCATTAGGTATATACATTTTAGTTTTTTTAATTAGGAGAAAAATTGGCATAACATACATTTGATTTTTACAACGACTGATTGTAATAGAGAAAAAGAAAAACAATCGGAAGTTTTATTTTAATAAAAGAGGAGCGTATTTCCTATGATCGGTATTTTAAAAAAGGTGTTTGATGTAAACCAACGCCAAATTAAACGTATGCAAAAGACAGTTGAGCAAATTGATGCATTAGAGTCATCTATTAAGCCACTAACTGATGAACAATTAAAAGGAAAGACGCTTGAATTTAAAGAACGTCTAACAAAAGGTGAAACAGTAGATGATCTACTACCTGAAGCTTTTGCAGTTGTTCGCGAAGCGGCAACTCGTGTTCTTGGAATGCGTCCATATGGCGTACAGTTAATGGGTGGTATTGCCTTACATGAAGGGAATATTTCTGAGATGAAAACGGGTGAAGGTAAAACGTTAACATCTACATTACCTGTATATTTAAATGCTTTAACAGGAAAAGGTGTTCACGTTGTTACAGTCAATGAATACTTAGCACAACGTGATGCGAACGAAATGGGACAACTTCATGAGTTCCTTGGCTTAACGGTAGGAATTAACTTAAATAGTATGTCACGCGAAGAGAAACAAGAGGCTTATGCTGCTGATATTACGTATAGCACAAATAATGAGCTTGGATTCGATTACTTACGTGATAACATGGTTTTATATAAAGAGCAGTGCGTTCAACGTCCACTTCACTTTGCTATTATCGATGAAGTCGATTCTATTTTAGTCGATGAAGCGCGTACGCCGCTTATTATTTCGGGACAAGCTCAAAAATCAACAGAGCTATACATGTTTGCAAATGCATTCGTTCGTACGTTAGAAAATGAAAAAGAGTATTCATTTGATGTGAAAACGAAAAATGTAATGTTAACAGAAGATGGTATTACGAAAGCAGAGAAAGCTTTCCATATTGAAAACTTATTCGATTTAAAACATGTAGCACTTCTTCACCATATTAATCAGGCGCTTCGTGCACACGTTGTTATGCACCGTGATACAGATTATGTTGTACAAGAAGGCGAAATCGTAATTGTAGACCAATTTACTGGTCGTCTTATGAAAGGTCGTCGCTATAGCGAAGGTTTGCACCAAGCGATTGAAGCAAAAGAAGGTGTAGAAATTCAAAATGAAAGTATGACGCTTGCAACAATTACGTTCCAGAACTATTTCCGTATGTATGAAAAGTTATCTGGTATGACTGGTACAGCGAAAACGGAAGAAGAAGAATTCCGTAGTATTTACAATATGAATGTTATCGTAATTCCAACAAACAAACCGATTATTCGTGATGATCGTGCCGATTTAATCTTTAAATCAATGGAAGGTAAGTTCAATGCAGTTGTTGAGGATATTGTGAATCGTCATAAACAAGGGCAACCTATTCTTGTAGGTACAGTTGCAATTGAAACTTCAGAGCTTATTTCAAAAATGTTAACGCGTAAAGGTGTACGTCATAACATTTTAAATGCGAAAAACCATGCGCGTGAAGCAGATATCATTGCAGAAGCTGGTATGAAAGGTGCTGTAACGATTGCAACGAATATGGCTGGTCGTGGTACAGATATCAAGCTTGGAGACGATGTGAAAATCTTCGGTCTAGCAGTTATCGGTACAGAACGTCATGAAAGCCGTCGTATTGATAATCAGTTACGTGGTCGTGCTGGTCGTCAAGGGGACCCTGGTGTGACGCAGTTCTACTTATCAATGGAAGATGAATTAATGCGCCGATTTGGTTCAGATAATATGAAAGCAATGATGGATCGTCTTGGTATGGATGATTCTCAGCCAATTGAAAGTAAAATGGTTTCTCGTGCGGTAGAGTCTGCACAAAAACGTGTTGAAGGAAATAACTATGATGCACGTAAGCAGTTATTACAATACGATGATGTACTTCGTCAGCAACGTGAAGTTATTTATAAGCAACGTCAAGAAGTAATGGAATCGGAAAACTTACGTGGCATTATTGAAGGTATGATGAAATCTACAGTAGAACGTGCTGTTGCGCTTCATACACAAGAGGAAATTGAAGAGGATTGGAATATTAAAGGTCTTGTTGACTACTTAAATACAAACCTTCTTCAAGAAGGAGACATAAAAGAAGAAGAATTACGTCGCCTTGCTCCTGAGGAAATGAGCGAACCGATTATCGCGAAATTAATAGAGCGTTATAATGACAAAGAAAAGCTTATGCCAGAAGAGCAAATGCGTGAGTTTGAGAAGGTTGTTGTATTCCGCGTTGTAGATACGAAATGGACAGAGCATATTGATGCGATGGATCACCTTCGTGAAGGTATTCATTTACGTGCTTACGGTCAAATTGATCCACTTCGTGAGTACCAAATGGAAGGATTCGCGATGTTCGAGTCAATGGTTGCTTCTATTGAAGAGGAAATTTCTCGTTACATTATGAAAGCTGAAATTGAACAAAACTTAGAACGTCAAGAAGTTGTTCAAGGTGAAGCTGTTCATCCATCTAGCGATGGCGAAGAAGCGAAGAAAAAGCCAGTTGTAAAAGGTGACCAAGTGGGCCGCAACGATTTATGTAAATGTGGTAGCGGTAAAAAATATAAAAACTGCTGTGGTATTGTTCAGTAATATAGGGCGGTAGCTTTGGCTGCTTTGCAAACTTTTATATCAAAAATGTATAATTAAGAAGAATTAAACTCTCTCCGTAATAAGTGGAGAGAGTTTCCCTTGTTTTCATACGAAAGTAACAGCAATTACATAGAGGTGAAGGAAATGGAATTAGTAGAAATTAGACAGGAATTAGAGAAAATGGCTAAGCGATTAGCGGCTTTTAGGGGGTCTCTTTGACCTCCCTACTAAGGAGAACCAAATTGCAGAATTAGAAGAAAAAATGATGGGCGCAGGATTTTGGGATGACCAACAAGGCGCACAAGTTGTAATTAATGAAGCGAATGCGTTAAAAGATATGGTTGGAAGTTTCCGTCAGTTAGATGAGACGTTCGAAAATTTAGAAGTAACGCATGAGCTTTTAAAAGAAGAATATGATGAAGATTTACATGAGGAATTAGAATCAGAAGTAAAAGGCTTAATTCAAGAAATGAATGAGTATGAGCTTCAGTTACTATTAAGTGATCCTTATGATAAAAATAATGCGATTTTAGAATTACATCCAGGTGCAGGTGGAACTGAGTCACAAGACTGGGGTTCTATGTTATTACGTATGTATACACGTTGGGCTGAAAAACGTGGATTTAAAGTAGAAACGGTTGACTATTTACCAGGTGATGAAGCTGGTATTAAGAGTGTAACTTTATTAATTAAAGGTCATAACGCTTACGGTTACTTAAAAGCAGAGAAAGGTGTACATCGTCTTGTACGTATTTCACCATTCGATTCTTCAGGTCGTCGTCATACATCGTTTGTATCTTGTGAAGTTGTACCAGAGTTCAATGATGAAGTTGAAATCGAAGTACGTACAGAAGATTTAAAAATTGATACGTACCGCGCAAGTGGAGCGGGTGGACAGCACGTAAATACGACAGATTCAGCAGTTCGTATTACACATACACCGACAAATACAGTTGTAACGTGTCAGTCAGAGCGTTCACAAATTAAAAACCGTGAGCATGCGATGAAGATGTTAAAAGCGAAATTATATCAAAAGAAACTAGAAGAGCAACAGGCACAATTAGATGAAATCCGTGGGGAACAAAAAGAAATCGGATGGGGTAGCCAAATCCGTTCTTACGTATTCCACCCGTATTCTCTTGTAAAAGACCACCGTACAAATACGGAGGTTGGTAACGTACAAGCAGTTATGGATGGAGAGATTGATCCATTTATTGATGCTTACTTACGTTCTCGCATCTAATAAGCGAAAAAAAGCCAACAAAATTGTTGGCGCATGCTGAGGATATAGAGGATATAGAGGATATAAGGCATTTGATTTTATTTTTATAGATGAAGTAAAGAGGAAGAGAAGTTGGAAACGACAACTTCTCTTTTTGATGGGATTATATGTAGATTACAATGCTGTATATTGTTTTGTAAAAAGTAGAGAATAGTAAAATAGAGCGGCAATAGGGTGAAGGTTTATATAGAACTTTTCTAATTTTCCTTTTAAAAAGGATTCTTTATAGAAGTTTTTTAAGTTGTTCACAGAATTGAAACAACTTATGAAAGCTTTATTTTATCAAGGTTCTCACTGTATTTTTGAGGAATATGAAATACACCTTAGTTTTTCTATATAAAGATAATGCTTATAATGAAAATGAGTGTGTTAGGAATAAAAAGAATATCAACAATGGGGAGCGATAGAAGTGAAAAAGAAATTGTTGGCTATTGCGCTAGGGACATCGGTTGTTTTTACTTTAGGAGCATGCGGAAATAAAGAAGAGAGTAAGTCTTCGAAACAGTCTGCAAGCACAGACAGCGCAGAACAAATTTTCCAAAGAAGTTGTGCTGGATGTCACGCAACAGATTTATCAGGGGCAACTGGACCTGATTTAAGAAAAGTGGGCGGTAAGTACGACGCCGCAGATATCGAAGAGATTATTAAAAAAGGCCGCGGTTCAATGTCACCAGGACTTATTCAAGGTGAAGATGCGAAAAAAGTATCTGAATGGTTAGCAGAACATAAATAAAAAAGGTGAAATGGACGAGTTGATAATATAGTCAACTCGTTTTCCTTTTTCTGGAATGTAACATAACTGTAACAAAAATGTATCCAAATTGGAAACCGTTTGATGTTACAATGGGGTTTGTAGAATTTTGCTGAAATATATTACATAGAGTGGTATTGCTTATGAGAAAGCATAAGTAAACTACCTTCAACAAGGATGAATAAGTGAAAATGAAGGATGTCTTTTATTTTCAGATGTACAGAAAAGTATTTCGAAAAAAATCATTAAGTATTGGGTGATAAATAATGATAAAAATGACGAATGTTTATAAGGAGTACCCGAATGGTATGAAAGCCATTGCTGGTCTTACAGTTAACATTAAACAAGGTGAATTCGTATACGTAGTTGGACCGAGTGGAGCCGGAAAATCTACATTTATTAAAATGATGTATCGTGAAGAGAAACCATCTACAGGATCTATTAATGTAAATGGACTTACTATCGAAACATTGGCAGAAAGAGACGTTCCGTATTTTCGTCGTCAATTAGGCGTAATTTTCCAAGATTTTAAATTGCTACCTAAATTAACGGTATATGAGAATGTTGCGTTTGCTTTAGAAGTAATTGAAGAAGAACCGGATGCAATTCGTGAGCGTGTAACAGAAGTTCTAGGTCTTGTAGGCCTTGAAGATCGTGCAGACGCACTTCCAAGTGAGCTTTCGGGCGGGGAGCAACAACGTGTGGCTATTGCAAGAGCAATTGTAAATAGACCAAAGGTTGTAATTGCCGATGAGCCAACAGGTAACTTAGATATTGAAACAGCTCTTGATATTATGAATATTTTTACTCGCATTAATGAGCGCGGCACAACGATCGTTATGGCGACGCATAATGCAGATATCGTAAATACAATCCGTCATCGTGTAATCGCGATTGAAGGCGGAAAAATTGTTCGAGATGAGATTGAGGGAGGATACGGATATGAAGGCTAAGACCCTTAGTCGACATTTGCGAGAAGGTGTAAAGAATCTATCACGTAACGGATGGATGACATTTGCTTCTGTTAGTGCAGTAACAGTTACATTATTACTTGTAGGTGTCTTTTTAACAGCGATTATGAATATGAACCATTTTGCGACGAAAGTAGAGCAAGATGTAGAGATTCGTGTACACATTGATCCAGCTGCAAAAGAAGCGGATCAAAAGAAATTAGAAGAAGATATGAGTAAGATTGCAAAAGTAGATTCTATTAAATATTCTTCTAAAGAAGAAGAGTTAAAACGTTTAATTAAAAGCTTAGGTGATAGTGGAAAAACGTTTGAGTTATTTGAACAAGATAACCCACTTAAAAACGTATTCGTTGTAAAAGCAAAAGAACCAACAGATACAGCGACAATCGCGAAGAAAGTTGAAAAAATGCAGTTTGTCAGTAATGTTCAGTACGGAAAAGGGCAAGTTGAACGATTATTTGATACTGTAAAAACTGGTCGTAACATTGGGATTGCGTTAATTGCTGGTCTTTTATTCACAGCGATGTTCTTAATCTCTAATACAATTAAAATTACAATTTATGCTCGTAGTACAGAAATTGAAATTATGAAACTTGTTGGTGCAACAAACTGGTTTATTCGTTGGCCATTCTTGCTAGAGGGATTATTCTTAGGAGTATTAGGATCAATTATTCCAATTGGCCTAATTCTAGTTACGTATAATTCGTTGCAAGGTGTGTTTAACGAAAAACTTGGCGGAACAATTTTCGAGCTTCTACCATACAGTCCTTTCGTATTCCAATTAGCTGGTTTACTAGTGTTAATCGGTGCTTTAATCGGTATGTGGGGAAGTGTAATGTCAATTCGTCGCTTCTTAAAAGTATAAAAAGTTGCAAACATAATTCGTACAAGCTTATCATATAGTAGAAATAGGTAAAGGCATCACACACTGTGTGATGCCTTTTGCTACACCACCTGTGTGTTTTGGAAAGGGGAATTCCGCATTGAAACGTAGAGTTGCAATTATTGGAATGGTTGTTGCATTTTTAATTGGTGCTGGCGGAATGTTTGCAGGCATGTCTGTATTTGGGGTTACCCCAGCAGAAGTAACGCAAACAATTTCGAGTGGGAATGCTAGCACTGCGCAAGGGAATTTGGCAAAAATTAATGAGGCGTATGCACTAATTGATTCACGTTATGTGGAAGACGTGAAAGATGAAAAGTTAGTTGAAGGTGCAATACAAGGTATGTTGTCTACGCTGAAGGACCCTTATTCCACGTATATGGATAAAGAAACAGCCAAACAGTTTAGTGAATCGCTTGATCCTGAATTAGAGGGGATTGGGGCTGAGGTGAACAAGACGGACGATAAGCTTATTATCGTATCGCCAATTAAAGGTTCACCAGCAGAAAAGATAGGAATTAAACCGAATGACCAAATTTTATCTGTAGATGGAAACAGTGTGAAAGACTTATCACGTGAAGAAGCGGTATTAAAAATTCGTGGTAAAAAGGGAACGACTGTCGCAATTGAAATTAAACGTGCGGGAGTAACTGATCCGATTGTATTTAAAATTAAGCGTGAAAAGATTCCAATCTTTACAGTGTTTAGTTCTGTGAAGCAAGAGAGTGGAAAAGATATCGGTTATATGCAAATCACTTCTTTTGCTGAAAATACAGCGAAGGAATTTAAGGATCAGTTAAAAGAGTTAGAGAAGAAAAATATAAAAGGCTTAGTTATTGACGTGCGTGGTAATCCTGGTGGCTATTTAAATAGTGTAGAAGATATACTAGGGGAAATTATGACGAATAAAAAGCCAATGCTACAAGTAGAGCAGCGAAATGGTGAGAAGAAGAAATTCTCTACGGAACTGAAAGAGAGGAAACCATATCCAATTTCAGTATTAATTGATAATGGAAGTGCTTCTGCTTCAGAGATTTTAGCGGGTGCGCTGAAAGAAGGAGAAGGATACGATTTAATTGGTGAAAAAACATTTGGTAAAGGTACTGTCCAGCAAGCTGTTCCATTTAAAGACGGCAGCAACATTAAATTAACAATGTTTAAATGGTTAACACCGGATGGGAACTGGATTCATAAAAAAGGAATCGCACCAACAGTAGAAGTGAAGCAACCAAATTATTATCATGCGACACCAATTCAAATTGAAAAAACACTTTCATACAATTCAAATGATGTACAAGTAAAACATGCTCAAGAAATGCTTAAGAGCTTAGGGTATGTACCAGGTCGTGAAGATGGATACTTTAGTAAAGAGACAGAATCGGCGCTGAAAGCATTCCAAAATGCGAATGAGATGGAAGCGACAGGACAGCTTGATAAAAAGACAGCTGAAGCGATTCAAACTAAAATTATCGAAAAAATCCGTTCTGGAGAAAATGATTTACAATTACAGTCAGCATTAAAGTTAATGGCAAAATAAGAAGAAATACAGGCAGTTTGCTGCCTGTATTTTTTTGTGTTAAACAAACGTTTGTTTAGTTGTGATAATATAAAAAGAAAGAATGATATAAATGGTGGTGAATGAGTTCGTGGAGGCGTGGATTTTTGAAATAATGCGGGCAGTTGGACGTTTTTTCTTACACCCTGCTGTCTATATATTTGTAATAAGTAGTATCTTCGTTGGATACTTACGTATGTTAAGAGAACGAAAAGATTTTTCTTTTAAAGTTTATGATATTTGGTTTGAACTGCGAACCTCTCTATTTGCAGGGATTGGATACGGATTAGTAGTATCTATTATTACGATTGGGCTTGGACTTGTTGTTTCTAAAGCAAGCTTATGGGCTATTTTAATTTGGACATTACTATTTGGATTAACGGCTATGTATCGATATTTATCGGCAGCTTATACATTTAGCATTGCGATTGTATGTGTTCTATTATCTTCTAAGCTACCAGTTTCCTTCTTACAGCTTCGAGAAGGTGAAGAGAATACCATCGTATCCCTTGCTATTTTACTAGGCGTTATGCTTATTGTAGAAGGCTTATTGATTTCTAAAAACGCGGTAGGATACTCTACACCGAAGATTAGGAAGGGGAAGCGTGGATTAAAGATTGGTTTACACGAATCAAAGCGTTTATGGATCGTTCCTATTTTTATTCTTGTACCGGGTGATGCGGTAACGCAGTTTATTTCATGGTGGCCTGTCGTTTCAATAGGTTCAAATACATATTCTCTATTCCTCGTTCCATTTTTAATTGGATTTATGAGAAAGATTAAAAGTTATGAGCCGACGGAAGCTTTATTATTTACAGGAAGACGTGTTTATGGATTAGCAGGACTTGTGCTCGTTTTAGGAATCGCAAGTTACTGGTGGCACGTACTTGCAATTATCGCGATGGGAGTCGCGATGCTTGGGCGTTTCACAATTTCGATGCAAGAGAAAATTGCCGATGAAACAAGACCAGCGTATTTTGCTGCACGCAATGATGGGCTCGTTGTACTAGATACAATTCCAAATACAATTGGAGCAGAGCTGAAATTACTGCCTGGAGAAATTATTACGAAAGTAAATGGAGTCATTCCAAAAAGCGCCGAGGAATTTTATGATGCGCTTCAAACGAAGACGACAGGAGCATTTTGTAAATTAGAAGTATTAGATACAAATGGTGAGCTTCGTCTTGCACAAACTGCATTATATGCTGGTGGACATCACGAATTAGGTATTGTATTCGTTGAACAGGAGCATGAGTGGGATTCGGAAGCGATGTAATAGAAGGAAAGGTATCACCTTGTGGTGATACTTTTTTTGTTTTTGGGGCGGGGAAGGGTAGTTAGTAAATGAAATTTATATCGGCGATTTTCCGAATATATTAGCGCAACTTAAAATATATCGGCGATTTTGCAAATATATCAGCGCAACTCGAAATATATCGGCGATTATTCGAATATATCGACTTTCCGGCAAAAAACGACAACTATCGTAAAGCTTATTTTCAGTTTCATAGACGGATAACTTGAATAATCATTTGATAATGGTTATCATTTAGGGAGTCTTTTTAATTTTGGAAAATGGAGGTAAGATATGCTACGTAAATTTTTTTCTTACTATAGACCGTATAAAGGTTTATTTATACTCGACTTTTCTTGTGCAGTTATCGCAGGATTACTGGAACTTGGCTTCCCGCTTATCGTAAATCAATTTATTGATAAGTTATTGCCAGGGCAAAACTGGACGCTTATTTTATGGGCTTGTTTCGGTTTACTCGCAGTTTATATGTTAAATGCAGGCTTACAATATGTCGTTACATATTGGGGACATATGCTTGGTGTTAACATTGAAACAGATATGAGGCAGAAATTATTTGATCATATTCAAAAGCTATCATTCAGATTTTTTGATAATAATAAAACAGGTCATTTAATTTCGCGCCTTACAAACGATTTAATGGAAATTGGGGAAATTGCTCACCATGGACCAGAAGATTTATTTATCGCCGTAATGACTTTAGTTGGGGCATTCTCATTTATGATGATGATCAACTGGAAGTTAGCGTTATTAACGTTCTTCGTCATTCCATTCCTATTATGGTTAGCACTTTACTTCAATAAAAAAATGACAGGTACATTTAGACGTTTATTCTCAGACGTTGCTGATTTCAATGCATGTATTGAGAACAACGTTGGTGGTATTCGCGTTGTACAAGCATTCGGAAATGAAAAGTTTGAGAAAGAGCAATTCGCTGTGAACAACGCTCGTTTCCGTACAACGAAATTAATGGCGTATAAAATTATGGCTTTAAATTCATCGATTAGTTATATGCTCATGCGTCTCGTAACGCTCTTCGTATTAATATGCGGTACATGGTTTGTTCTGCAAGGAGAATTAACATACGGTGGATTTATCGGATTCGTTCTATTAACGAATATTTTCTTCCGTCCAATTGAAAAAATTAACGCGGTAATCGAAAGCTATCCGAAAGGAATCGCTGGTTTTAAAAGGTATGTAGAGCTTCTTGAAACAGAGCCTGACATTGTAGACTCTAAAGATGCAATGGAAGTTAAACAGGTACATGGTGATATTCAATATAACAACATTACGTTCGGATATGAAAATAAAGAACCGATTTTAAATGATATTAGTTTGAACATACATGCAGGTGAAACGGTTGCGTTCGTTGGACCATCAGGAGCAGGGAAAACGACGTTATGTAGCCTATTACCACGTTTTTATGAGCAATCATCTGGATCAATTCAAATTGATGGTATTGATACGAAAGATATGACATTATCTTCGCTTCGTAAGCAAATTGGAATTGTGCAGCAAGATGTGTTCTTATTCTCAGGAACAATTCGTGAAAATATTGCTTACGGGAACTTAAAGGCGTCAGAAGCTGAAATTTGGCAGGCAGTAAAACGTGCGCAGTTAGAAGACTTAATTTACTCACAACCAGACGGTTTAGATACTGTTATCGGTGAGCGTGGTGTAAAACTTTCTGGTGGACAGAAGCAGCGTCTAGCAATTGCTCGTATGTTCTTGAAAAACCCGCCAATTTTAATACTAGATGAAGCTACTTCCGCACTAGATACTGAGACGGAACTTGCAATTCAAAAATCACTTGCTGAATTAGCAGCTGGTCGTACAACGTTAGTTATCGCTCACAGACTTGCAACGATTAAAAATGCAGATCGAATCGTCGTTGTAAATAAAGACGGTATTGCAGAACAAGGTTCACATGATGAATTAATTGAGCGTGGCGGAGGATACAGTAGGTTATACGAAGCTCAGTTTAGTTCGTAAATATAATTTGTACTGAATTAGTGCACCATAAGTAGGTAAAAATCTCATATGGGAGGCTATAAAGTATGATTGTAACAACAACGTCTACAATTCAAGGAAAAGAAATTATTGAGTATATCGATATCGTCAATGGAGAAGCGATTATGGGCGCGAATATCGTTCGTGACCTCTTCGCTTCTGTCCGTGACGTTGTCGGCGGTCGTGCGGGTGCTTATGAAAGTAAATTAAAAGAAGCGCGCGACATTGCAATGGAAGAGATGAAAACTTTCGCAAGACAAAAAAATGCGAATGCCATTGTTGGTATTGACGTGGATTACGAAGTAGTTCGCGAAGGGATGCTAATGGTTGCTGTGAGCGGGACTGCTGTTCGTATATAAAGTGAAACTTTAATCAGTGGGGGTGTTTGTTCCCCACTGATTATTAGTTGAACCAATCGGGCATTTACGGGCAGTTGGTCTCCCATCTACCTTCTTTGCCTTAACCGAATTTTGAGGTGGGAGTCTTACTGCCCGTTAATGCGGGATAAAGTAAAAAGCCGTGCTGATGCATGGCTTTTTACTTTATATGTCGAAGTTTCAATATTTCTTGGGAAATGCGGAAGGTCCCGTCGATATATAGGGAAGACATTAGAGCGCTTCTTTACATTTCCGTATTTAAACTAATAATGTTTCGTATTCTTGGTTGAGAGATGTGATGTCATCGTGATGATTGGGTATAGAAATCCGGCTGATGACTTCAGTTAATTTTGTTTGTAACCTTAATAATTCTTGTTCAGTAACGTTTACAGAATTCCCGGTTGTTCTTTTTGTGTATTGCTCGTAATTACCGTGGAATACTCTTGGTTCACTCTCATCTACTTGTAGAATATGGTCTGCAACAGAGTGAATAAAGGCACGGTCATGGCTAATGAAAAGTATTGTGCCAGGATATTCTTGTAACATGGTTTCTAATTCTTCTTGCGTTGCTAAGTCTAAATAGTTTGTCAAACTTATTTCTGTTCGCTATTTTTGAATTTATTATTATACAATTGTACTTTTGCCAGCGCCTCAGCATCGTTTTTGACTTCATCTAATCCATTCGCATCTCCAATGATATATCCTTCAAATGATGAACCAACAAAATCGAAGATGTATTGAAACTGAGCAATAAGCGGCAATGCCTTCAGTTTTGGATTGTCTCCGCCAACGATGACAACATACATCTTTTTATCTTTCATTTTCTCTTTGAAATGAAGAGATGTATCGCGCAAGCTTTGTGACCAGCGATCAACAAAGTTTTTCATATGTCCACTCATTCCGTACCAATATAATGGTGTAGCAAAGATAATCGTGTCGTGCTCTAACATGCGTTTCGTTAACTGCTCGTAGTCATCATTTACAGGTTGGAATCCTTCTGCATCATGACGCTTATCTGTAATAGGATAGACTGTGTGATCACGTAAATAAATTTGTTCTGTTTCAATTCCATCAATCATCATATGTGTTAAAGCTTCCGTATTTCCGTTTTGTCTTGAACTGCCATGTATAACAAACATGTAATCATCCCTTTTCTTTTGCTTGTTTTAGGAGTGAAACGTGTTTTTGCAAATTCGTTTGGATGTTGGAAAGTAATGTGATTTGCTTTGTTACTTCATTGAGTTTATCTTCGTAAAGCGTAAGGATACTGCTGCACGGATTGTCGTACAGGTGCGGTTCAATTTCAAGGCAGCGCAGCATCCTTGCCGTCTCTTCTAAATTTAAGCCAATTTGTAAGTACATTTGAATAAGCTCCACTTTTCCGATGGCACTTTCATCAAAATCACGGTAGCCATTTGCGAGGCGCTTAGAAGGGAGTAATCCCTTTTCTTCGTAATGTCTTAGTGATCTTTCACTAACGCCAGTTTCTTTTGATAATTCTCCAATTCGCAATGTGTTTCACTCCTTTTACATGTATTGTAAACCTTCACACTAATGTGAAGGTCAATGCTGTTTTTTCGCAAAAGAATTTACATGATTTAAGAACACTTGAATGGCTTTAGAGGGAATGAAATATTTGCCGCGCACGATGGAGAACGGACGGATTAGTTGTTCATTTGGAACCTCGATGTGGAATAGTTCTTTTGCTAGTAGCTCTTTCCGTACAGTCCAATCAGAAAGTATAGCGATGCCAAGACCGGCGGCGACGGCTTCCTTCACACTTTGAATACTGCTAAATGTAAAGAATCGCTTCATTTTTAAATGGTGTTGATGAATAAATCGATCGCTATAAGCACGTGTACCAGAACCACTTTCTCTTAATACCCATACTTGGTCTTGGAGTGTGCTTTCATTTATTTCCTTTGTGCGGAGCAATGGATGATTTGGCGGAACGACGAGCTTCATTTCATCTTGCATAAATGTTTCAACGTTAACATCAGCGTATACGACTTGCCCTTCCACTAAGCCGATATCAATTTGATTAGAGCGAAGACTTTGCAAAACGTCTTCTGTATTTGAGATGAAAGTATGAACTTCGACGTGTGGATTTTCATTCGCATAGTTAGCCAGTATTTTTGGAAGTAAGTATTCGCCAATTGTAAAACTAGCACCAATGCGAAGTGTTCCTGTTACAACGTTATGTAGTTCATTAATCTCTTGCTTAGCATCTTCGTAAAGAGAGAGCATTTGCTTTGCATGTATATATAATATGTTTCCAGCTTCAGTAACTTGGACGTGCTTCGGGGAGCGTTGAATAAGTGTAGTGCCAAATTCGTTTTCTAAGTTGCGTATATGCATACTTACTCCAGGCTGTGAAAGGTTTAATAATTCTGCTGCACGGGAGAAGTGTTTCTGTTCAACGACAGTAACAAAAATTTTTAAAATGTCTACGTTCATATAATGGGCTCCTTTCTTTTTCTATCATCTTATCATAAGTATTTCTGATGATAGAGATTTGGTATTGGTATTAAACTTATTATAGAAACTCTCTTATAATGTAAGTAGAAAGAACATGCATGTTCCAATACGATTATTGGAGTGGTTCAAAATGGAACAAACACTTGTTATACAAAAGAAGAAGCGTTTTGGATTTTCGCAAGGAATTGGGATTACATTATTAATCGCAATTGCCGCGAAATATTTAGCAGAGCTTCCATTTTTAAATATTATGGGACAATTAGTAATTGCTATTCTAATTGGGATGGTTTGGCGCGCTGCAATTGGAGTTCCTCACGATGCGATAGCAGGAACGAACTTTGCGAGTAAGAAGTTACTTCGCTTTGGGATCATCTTACTTGGAATGCGATTAAATCTTGTTGATATTGCGAAGGCGGGACCGAAAGTATTGGTCATCGCGGCGGTTGTTATTACATTTACTATTTTTGTTGTATACGGACTAACGAAAGTATTTAAAGTAGAAAAGAAACTTGGGATTTTAACAGCATGCGGTACGGCAATTTGTGGCGCGGCCGCGGTTGTGGCAATTGCACCGCAAGTGAAAGCAAAAGATGACGAAACAGCAGTTGGAGCAGCGATCATCGCAATTTTAGGTACAATATTTACGCTTATTTATACGTTATTATATCCAGTGCTTGGCCTATCTCCATACGGATATGGAGTGTTCTCAGGGGCGACACTGCATGAAATTGCTCACGTAATTGCGGCTGCGGCGCCAGGAGGAAGCACGGCTGTAGATATCGCAGTTATCGTGAAACTAACGCGCGTTGCAATGCTTGTACCAGTAGCGATTTTAATGGGATTATGGTTTGGTAAGAGTGAAGGTAGCGAGGAAAAAAGATCATGGCGCGACCTTCCAATTCCATGGTTCATCTTCGGATTTTTAGCAATGAGTGCAGTGCATTCGCTTGGGATTATTCCAGAAGTTGTTGCGGGATACATTGTTGTCATTGCTTATATGCTAATCGCAATGGCGATGGCAGGGCTCGGTTTAAATGTAGAGTTTAAAACTTTTCGTAAATTAGGAAGTAAAGCATTCGTGGCAGGGCTGATTGGCTCGGTTTGCTTATCGGTTCTTGGATACGTTCTTGTATGGGGATTAGGATTTATATAAGTAGGACGAAGAAGCTGTTCCAAAAGATATTTTGGGGCAGCTTCTTTCTTATGCTTATGGTGTTACTGATGTCGATATATTTGGGAAATCGCCGATATAAATGGAGTTGCGCTGATATATTTGCAAAATCGCCGATATATTTTAAGTTGCGCTGATATATTTAAAAAATCGCTGATATAAATTGAATTACTCTTGTACTTTGTTAGAGAAGATATGCAGTGAAATGTTTTTCTAAAATTTGTAAAGATATCTTTACTTGTAACTGGAAAATATTTATAATTTAAGTAAAGATATCTTTACTTTTGAAGGTGGATCCTATGGGTGTGAAAAATAAAATAAAAGAGTTAAGAAAGCAAAATCATATAACACAAGTTGAAATGGCAAAGGCGATGCAGGTGACGCGGCAGACGATAGTGGCGATTGAAAATCATCATTACAATCCGAGTCTAGAGTTATCCTTAAAAATCGCCAAGTATTTTGGAGTGAAGGTGGAGGAAATCTTTACGCTGGAGTAAGGGGAGAGAAATGGTAGGAAAACGAGCATAGCGATAGGGGGAATAAAAAATGCAGGATGAGTTTGAGAGATTTCAGTCAGATAAAGCGTTTAAATATGTAGGGTTATTTTTTACGATTAGTTTAGCGATATGGAGTTTATATAATTTAATTGTTGATGGAAATGCTGGTATGCCGTTTGTTTTATTTGTACTAGGGCAGTGGGTGTATTTTCTTGTGAACTATTGGCCGAAGTGGAAATATAGAAATCGAAAAGAGGCTGATCATGTATGAGTAAGAGAGAGGTCATGAGATTCGTAGGGAGTTTGCTTGTAGCAGGAATTCTTTTAAATACGAGTTTAATGATTTTAAGTATTTCGTGGGGAACTATTTTTATATCGAATGTAGCGCTAGTCATTTTATATGGAATTTCGGAATATAAAGAGCAGAAGCGTTTGAAAGAAGAGGGAGTACCATCGATTGATGAGCGAGTTGTGAACAAGATGAAGTCATATTTTATGATTTGTATTACAAGCTTCGTTTTCTTGTTTATTATGTATCTTTGTGTAAATAAGTATTTAGATAGGCAAGCAGTACATGTAACTGAGCTATTATATATTGCTATTTTTGGTGTATTAATAAGTATCGCATCAACGAGCGTGTTAGCAACAAAGAATAATAGATAGAAAAAGGGGAACTGGGATGGGATTACCGGTGTTATGTGTCGCTACAGCTATATTTGCGCTTCTTTGGGGAATGCAAAATTTTTCTCGTAATCCAGTGCCGAGTATTTGTATTATGATTGGTACTGTAGGTTTATCGTATTATTTATTATTATTAGCCCATTATCATAAAACGGCAACGAGTGTTGTTGTTGGAGCACTTATTTTATTTTGTGGGCGCGCCATACAAAAGGGGTTATTTCCATAAAAGCTGTTTATACACTTTGTATAAACAGCTTTTTGTATTTTTTTTACAAAACACTTGAAAGTTACGTAACGTCATCTTCTATAATGAGGGGGAAGAGGTGATGGTAGTGATTTCAATACAAGAATTGACGAGAGAAACAGGGGTTACAGTACGTACACTACGTTATTATGATCAAATAGATTTATTAAAGCCGAGCGGAAAAACAGAGGGTGGGCATCGGTTATATAGTGAAGCTGACGTT
This sequence comes from Bacillus sp. AR8-1, assembly GCF_008042345.1. NCBI lineage: Bacteria > Bacillati > Bacillota > Bacilli > Caryophanales > Bacillaceae > Bacillus > Bacillus sp. AR8-1. Next base: position 200,939 of record NZ_QNUB01000008.1, on the reverse strand, counting down.
ATTCGTTTGCAACAAATTTTATTTTTAAAAGAAATGGGATTTTCATTAAAAGAAGTTGCGAATATGTTAGTAAAAGGTGAGCTGGATTTGAAAAAATCACTTGAAAACCAACTTAGATTTGTACAAGAAGAGCAAAAGAAGTTCAATCGAATGGAGCGTGTTTTACAAGCGGTTGTTTATTCGGTAGATGTAGAGGGAGAACTTGATTGGAAAGTTATGTTTGAACTTATTCAGCTTTCAAAACAGTCTCCTCGTATACGTGAAATATTTCAAAATGAAGTATTTTCAAAGGAAGAACAAAAGTTGCTTCATAATTTGCCGAATATGAGTGAGGAAGATCCGAATGTTTTAGAATGGGTAGATTTATTAAAGCAATTACGTATTTTTATGAAAGAGGGTAAAGAAGCCACTAGTGATGAAGTACAAAGGGCAATGAAGAGATTAATGCAGAAGTGTTTAGAAATGGCTAATGGTGACGAAGCGTTTTTAGATAAGTTATGGGAAGTTAGAAAATCAAAGGAAGATTCACAGAAAATGAGCATGTATCCAATTGAAGAAGAGTTTTTATTATATATGGATGAAGCTTTTCGTATTTATGATGAAAGGGAGAAGGATAAATGAGCATACTCGCAGAATATCGTTGGTATTTTTTAATTGGAGCAGAGATTGTATTTTGGTTATCGGCTATCGGTTTCTTTTTACTCCGTTACGGATTCCGTTTGAAGAAGGCGAGCTTTATTATGGGGATTGTACTCCTCGTAAATGAAGTGTTTATTTTAACATTAGGGGCAGTGGACTATTATCAAACAGGAAAGTTCTCTAATTTTCAAATCATTACTGTAATTATTTTACTGTATGCAGTTTTCTACGGGAAAAAGGATTTGAAGAAGCTTGATATATTTGCGCAAAAGCTAGTTGCGAAATGGCGTAATGAACCGGCGCCTATTATTGAAGAACAGGTAGAATTAACAGGTATGGCCTATGCAAAGCAGGAAATAAAAAATTGGGTATTACATCTTGTTTTATTCGTTGGTGTGCACATATTCTTTTTCTTCGCGTATGGATTTATTCCATTTGAACAATGGGGTAATTGGTTAGAATCGGGAATCGTTTTAAATAAAGCTGCAAGTCGCGTGAGCCAAGTGTGGGCAATTATATTTTTAGTTGATACAGCGATTTCATTTTCATATGTGGTTTTTCCGAAGAAGGAGAAAGGAAAAGAAAAGCTACTTTCATAGTTGAAAGTAGCTTTTGGGTATACAAATAATTTTTATAGGAGAGGATGACAATAGAAAAAAGAACCAGCTTTATATGTCTATTTCTCTTTAGTTTAGTAGCATGCTCATCATCTAACACTACAATTGATAAGAAGAACGATGTCATTGTAAAGGGAACCAGGATTTCCAATCTAGATAAATTTGAAAATTTCGTTTTGAATGTCGAACAAAGGGAAGTTGATAAAATAAGAATTGTACAGTATACCCTTGAAGGGGACCCGATTTTTCAAACGTTAGAGTATAGTGGGAACGATATATTTTATGTTTCAGATAATAGAAAAGACAAATTTGCTGGGAAGGATAAAGGGTTACATAAAGATAGTTGTAAAAGTATTGTTAAAGAGCAGCGCGAATCAGAAAGTACTTATCGGTTAATAGATTGTATGAATGAAGCTGGGCGCAATGGATATGACTTAGTATATGAACCTAAAAAATAGAATTAGTAGAGGAAGGAAGTATTTACTCCTTCCTTTTTCTATGTGTATATTGTCGAAAACTTTACCGAATATCTGTTCGTTTTTTTAGGTTTTTTATAGGCATTCGTGGTAAAATAATAATACAGATTTTTATGAGGAGGTCGGATTTTACTTGGAACATCAATTTGAAATTATATCAGCGTATTCCCCGCAAGGTGATCAGCCGGTAGCTATAGAGAAGCTTGTAGAGGGAATTAATAGTGGAAAGAAAAAGCAAGTGTTGCTTGGAGCGACAGGAACGGGTAAGACATTTACGATTTCAAATGTCATTAAAGAAGTGCAAAAGCCAACACTTGTTATGGCTCACAATAAAACGTTAGCAGGACAGTTATATAGTGAGTTGAAAGACTTTTTCCCGAATAATGCAGTTGAATATTTTGTTAGTTATTACGATTATTATCAGCCGGAAGCGTATGTACCACAAACAGATACGTTTATTGAAAAGGACGCGCAGATTAATGATGAAATTGATAAATTGCGTCACTCGGCAACGTCTGCATTATTTGAACGGGACGATGTAATTATCGTTGCGAGTGTATCGTGTATATATGGTTTAGGTTCTCCTGAAGAATATCGCGAGTTAGTTGTATCACTTCGAGTTGGTATGGAGAAGGACCGCAATCAATTGCTTCGTGAACTTGTTGATGTACAGTATGGACGTAATGATATTGATTTCAAGCGTGGTACATTCCGTGTGCGCGGAGATGTAGTTGAAATCTTCCCAGCATCACTTGATGAGCATTGTATTCGAATTGAATTTTTCGGCGATGAAATTGATCGTATTCGTGAAGTAAATGCGTTAACAGGTGAAGTATTAGCAGAACGTGATCATGTAGCAATCTTCCCAGCATCTCACTTCGTTACACGTGAAGAGAAAATGAAGGTCGCTATTGAAAATATTGAAAAAGAATTAGAAGAGCGTTTAAAGGATTTAAATGATAACGGTAAGTTGCTAGAAGCACAGCGTATAGAGCAACGTACACGTTATGATTTAGAAATGATGCGCGAGATGGGCTTTTGTTCAGGTATTGAAAACTATTCCCGTCATTTAACACTTCGTCCAGCGGGTGCAACACCGTATACGTTATTGGACTATTTCCCGGAAGATTTCTTAATTGTTATGGATGAGTCGCATGTATCAGTGCCACAAGTAAGAGCGATGTATAACGGGGACCAAGCACGTAAGCAAGTGCTTGTGGATCATGGATTCCGTCTGCCGTCAGCTTTAGATAATAGACCGCTCATGTTTGATGAGTTTGAGGAGAAAACAAATCAAGTTATTTACGTTTCGGCGACGCCAGGACCGTACGAGTTAGAGCAGTCACCAGAAGTAATAGAACAAATTATTCGTCCAACAGGGCTTTTAGATCCACCAATCGATATACGACCTATTGAAGGGCAAATTGACGATTTATTAGGAGAGATTCAAGATCGTATTGCAAAAAATGAACGTGTATTAATTACGACTTTAACGAAGAAAATGTCAGAGGATTTAACGGACTACTTAAAAGATGTAGGAATTAAAGTGAACTATCTTCATTCTGAAATTAAAACGTTAGAACGTATTGAAATTATTCGTGACCTTCGCCTTGGTAAGTTTGATGTACTTGTCGGTATTAACTTATTACGAGAAGGATTAGATATTCCAGAAGTATCACTTGTAGCGATTTTAGATGCTGATAAGGAAGGGTTCTTACGTTCAGAGCGCTCATTAATTCAAACAATTGGTCGTGCCGCGCGTAATGAAAACGGCCGCGTTATTATGTACGCAGATCGTATAACAAGATCCATGGGAATTGCAATTGAAGAAACGCAGCGTCGTCGTACTATACAAGAAGCCTACAATAAAGAGCATGGTATTACGCCGAAAACGATTCAAAAAGGCGTACGTGATGTAATCCGTGCAACGACAACTGCTGAAGAGACAGAAACATACGAAGCAACTCCTGCTAAGAAAATGACGAAAAAAGAGCGTGAAAAGACAATTGCGAAGATGGAAGCAGAGATGAAAGAAGCAGCAAAAGCGTTAGACTTCGAGCGTGCAGCTGAACTAAGAGATTTACTATTAGAATTAAAAGCGGAAGGGTGAAAAGAGTGAGTAAGAGCAAGGATTTTATCGTTGTAAAAGGTGCTAGAGCACATAACTTAAAAAATATTGATGTAACCATTCCGAGAAATCAGCTTGTCGTTGTAACGGGATTGTCTGGTTCGGGGAAATCATCATTAGCATTTGATACGATTTATGCAGAAGGGCAGCGCAGATACGTAGAATCGTTATCTGCGTATGCGCGCCAGTTTTTAGGACAAATGGATAAGCCGGATGTAGATACGATTGAAGGATTGTCACCAGCGATTTCAATCGATCAAAAAACGACGAGTCGTAATCCACGTTCAACTGTCGGAACGGTAACGGAGATTTATGATTATTTACGTTTATTATTTGCGCGAATTGGTACGCCAATTTGTCCAAATCATGGGATTGAAATTACATCACAAACAGTAGAGCAGATGGTAGACCGTGTTCTTGAATATCCTGAACGTACGAAATTACAAGTGTTAGCTCCTATCGTTTCTGGGCGTAAAGGTGCACATGTGAAAGTACTTGAAGATATTAAGAAGCAAGGATATGTTCGTGTACGTGTTGATGGTGAAATGCTTGATGTGTCTGAAGAGATTACGTTAGATAAAAATAAGAAGCATTCTATTGAAGTTGTAATTGACCGTATTGTTGTAAAAGAAGGAATCGCAAGCCGTCTTGCTGATTCACTTGAAAGTGCATTAAAGCTTGGCGGAGGCCGAGTGTTAATCGATGTAATGGGAGAAGAGGAACTTCTATTTAGTGAACATCATGCTTGTCCGCATTGTGGTTTTTCAATCGGAGAATTAGAGCCGCGTATGTTCTCATTCAACAGTCCGTTCGGAGCGTGTCCTTCTTGTGATGGACTTGGTTCAAAGCTAGAGGTAGATTTAGAGCTTGTTATCCCGAACTGGGATTTATCATTAAATGAACATGCGATTGCACCTTGGGAACCGACAAGTTCACAATACTATCCACAACTTTTACAATCTGTATGTAATCACTACGGCGTTGATATGGATATGCCTGTGAAAGATATACCGAAAGATTTATTTGATAAAGTGTTGTACGGAAGCGGGGAAGAGAAGGTTTATTTCCGCTATGTAAATGAATTCGGTCAAGTAAAGGAAAATGAGATTTTATTTGAAGGTGTTATTCCAAACATTGAACGTCGTTATCGTGAAACGAGTTCTGATTACATTCGTGAGCAAATGGAAAAGTATATGGCAGAACAAGCTTGTCCGAAGTGTAAAGGCGGCCGCTTAAAGCCTGAAAGCTTAGCTGTTTTTGTTGGTGATAAAACGATTGCTGACGTAACGAAGTATTCAGTTCAAGAAGTACAAGAATTTTTCTCGAATGTAGAGCTAACGGAGAAGCAACAAAAAATAGCTCATTTAATTTTAAGAGAAATTCAGGAGCGCGTTGGATTCTTAGTGAACGTTGGTTTAGATTATTTAACGCTAAGTCGTGCGGCTGGTACGTTATCAGGTGGTGAGGCGCAGCGTATTCGCTTAGCGACGCAAATTGGTTCTCGTCTAACTGGCGTACTTTATATTCTTGATGAGCCTTCAATTGGTTTACACCAGCGCGATAACGATCGTCTTATTCGTACATTGCAAGAAATGCGCGATTTAGGTAATACATTAATCGTTGTTGAGCATGATGAAGATACGATGATGGCTGCTGATTATTTACTTGATATCGGACCAGGTGCAGGTATTCACGGTGGGCAAGTTGTATCGGCAGGGACACCAGCTGAAGTGATGCAAGATGATAATTCGTTAACAGGAAAATATTTAAGCGGTAAAGAGTTTATTCCAGTTCCACTTGAAAGACGTAAAGGTGACGGACGTAAAGTGGAGATTGTCGGCGCAAAAGAGAATAACTTAAAGAATGCAAAAATGTCATTCCCACTCGGTACGTTTGTAGCGGTAACAGGTGTATCTGGATCAGGTAAAAGTACGATGATTAATGAAGTACTATATAAATCGTTAGCGCAAAAGTTATATAAAGCGAAAGCGAAGCCAGGTACTCATAAAGAGATTAAAGGTCTTGAACATTTAGATAAAGTAATTGATATTGATCAATCGCCAATTGGTCGTACACCACGTTCTAATCCAGCGACGTACACAGGTGTATTCGATGATATTCGTGATGTGTTTGCACAAACGAACGAAGCTAAAGTGCGCGGATATCAAAAAGGACGTTTCAGCTTTAACGTAAAAGGTGGCCGTTGTGAAGCGTGCCGTGGTGATGGAATTATTAAAATCGAAATGCATTTCTTACCAGATGTGTATGTTCCGTGTGAAGTTTGTCACGGTAAACGATATAATCGTGAAACGTTAGAAGTGAAATATAAAGATAAGAATATTTCTGAAGTGTTAGGGATGACAATTGAAGATGGAGTAGAATTCTTCGCCAATATTCCTAAAATTAAGCGTAAACTTCAAACGCTTGTAGATGTTGGGCTTGGTTATATGAAATTAGGTCAACCAGCAACAACATTATCTGGTGGGGAAGCACAGCGTGTGAAATTAGCTTCTGAATTACATCGTCGTTCTACAGGTCGTACGTTATATATTTTAGATGAGCCAACGACTGGGTTGCATGCGCATGATATTGCACGTCTTCTAGAAGTGCTGCAACGTCTTGTTGAGAGTGGTGAGACGGTACTTGTAATTGAACATAATTTAGATGTGATTAAAACAGCTGATTATATTGTTGATCTTGGACCAGAAGGCGGGGACAAAGGTGGACAAATCGTCGCTTCGGGAACGCCAGAGCAAGTAGTAAAAGAAGAGCGCTCGTACACTGGTAAGTATTTAAAAGAGATTTTAAATCGTGATAAAGCAAGAATGAAAGAGAAAATAAAAGAAGTAGAGTTATCGCAATAAGTTTATTGATGAAAACCGAGTGGAAATGACGCTCGGTTTTTATTTTACGAGGAAAAACTGGTAAGTATGTTAGTAGGTATACAAGCATGAAAGATAGAATAAGTTGATATAAGTGTTTGTATCATACTTGCGTTTATTATCTATTAGCGTATGATGAAATATATATGTTTAAAAGGATGTGTAACGAAATGAGATGGATTGTATCACTTCTTGTAAATAGCGTTGTGTTAATCGCTGTATCGGGGCTTTTAAAAGGGATTGCACCAGATGCATTTTACGTAGCAAATATACAAACTGCAATTATTGCGAGTATTATATTGGCGGTTTTAAATGTGTTCGTAAAGCCGTTTTTAATTTTAATTACGCTACCAATTACTGTTGTAACTTTCGGCTTCTTCTTAATTGTTATTAATGCGATTACGTTAAAAATAGCAGATTCATTATTAGGAGATGCTTTTAATATATCAGGATTTGGTGTAGCGATTGTTGCGGCAATTTGTATTTCAATTTTTAATATGATTATTGAGAAGGCAATTGTGGAACCTCTATATGAAAAAAAGAGAAAATGACAAAAAGAAAAACATTTCATTATTCGTATGAAATGTTTTTTTCTATTTATTAGAAACCGTATTTCTTGTTTCCAGAAAAAAATGGTACAATATCCGGTAGAATGGAATTTTACATCAAACGAGACTGAACCCGCAGCGGAGTGGAGGTTTATACATATGCCAAAAGTAAGGACAAAAGATTTAATTGAACAATTTCAATTGGAGTTAATAAGTGGTGAGGAAGGAATTCATCGTCCGATTGATACAAGTGATTTATCACGACCTGGAATTGAAATGGCAGGATTCTTTACATATTATCCAGCTGATCGCGTGCAGCTTCTTGGAAAAACGGAGCTCACGTTCTTTGATACGTTAACAACAGAGCAAAAACAAGAGAGAATGAAAGCGCTTTGTACCGAGGAGACGCCATGTATTATTATAACTCGTAATCAAGATGTACCAAATGAGTTATTACAAGCATCACGTGAATCAGGCATGCCTTTATTACGTTCTTCTCAAACGACAACGAGATTATCAAGTCGTTTAACTAATTATTTAGAAGGTAAGCTAGCACCAACAACTGCTGTTCATGGTGTATTAGTAGATATTTACGGTGTTGGTGTTTTAATTACAGGTCAAAGTGGTGTTGGTAAAAGTGAGACAGCTCTTGAACTTGTGAAGCGTGGTCACCGCCTTGTTGCGGATGATAGTGTAGAAATTCGCCAAGAAGATGAAGACACATTAGTAGGAAGCTCACCAGATTTAATTGAGCATTTATTAGAAATTCGTGGTCTAGGTATCATTAACGTTATGACGTTATTCGGTGCAGGGGCAGTGCGAAATTATAAGCGTATTACACTTGTTATTAATCTTGAAATTTGGGATCAAAAGAAAAACTATGATCGCTTAGGTCTTGATGAAGAGAAGATGAAAATTATTGATACAGAACTTACGAAGATTACACTTCCAGTTCGTCCTGGTCGAAACTTGGCTGTTATTATTGAAGTAGCAGCGATGAACTTCCGTTTAAAGCGTATGGGAGTCAATGCAGCACAGCAGTTCTCAGAACGATTAATGAGTGCGATTGAGTTAGGGAATCAGGAGTAAACATTGGAGAGGGAGGTCATACATATGCTGTTAGGTTCTGTACCGCAGCTTGACCGCGTAGCTGTCCAACTTGGGCCGTTTCCTGTTTATTGGTACGGGATTATTATCGGTACAGGGGTGCTATTAGGTCTTTGGCTAGCAACTCGCGAGGGAGAAAGGCTAGGTATTCCAAAAGATACATTTGTTGACCTTGTATTAATTGCAGTACCGATCGCTATTCTATTTGCGAGAATGTACTATGTTATTTTTGAATGGGAATATTACGCGCAAAACCCGAGTCAAATTATTAATATTCGTCAAGGTGGCTTGGCGATTCATGGTGGTTTAATCGGAGCGGTTATTACAGGGATTCTTTTTGCAAAGCGACGCGGGGTTTCATTCTGGAAGTTGGCGGATATTGCTGCACCAAGTATTTTATTAGGACAAGCAATTGGCCGATGGGGAAACTTTATGAACCAAGAGGCGCATGGTGATGAAGTAACGAGACAGTTTTTAGAAGGTCTTCATTTACCAGATTTCATTATTAATCAAATGTATATTGAGGGTGTGTACTATCATCCGACGTTTTTATATGAATCATTATGGAATTTTGCAGGTGTAATTTTACTACTTGCATTAAGAAAAGTGAATTTACGCCGCGGGGAATTATTCTTCACATATTTAATTTGGTATTCAGTAGGACGCTTCTTCGTAGAAGGCTTACGTACAGATAGTTTAATGCTAGGACCACTTCGTATTGCACAAGTAATGTCAATTGGACTTGTTGTTATTTCTATTATTTTCATTATTGTGAGACGAAAAATGGGGCAAGCTGATAAAAGATATTCGGAAAATTAGAGAAAAGTAGCATCTTATTATAAGATGCTGCTTCTTTCATATTCAGGAAGGCGAAAGGACTAAGGCAATGAGAATAAATACAGTGTTATTTGATTTAGATGGAACTTTAATTAATACAAACGAACTTATTATTTCTTCTTTTTTACATACTTTAAATACGTATTATCCAAATCAATATAAGCGTGAAGATGTGTTGCCATTTATCGGTCCATCTTTGCATGATACTTTCAGTAAGATTGATGAAAGTAAGGTTGAAGAGATGATTACAAGTTATCGCGAATTTAACCATGATCATCATGATGAATTAGTAGAAGAATATGAAACTGTATATGAAACAGTTCGAGAGTTGAAGAAGCAAGGTTATAAAGTTGGTATTGTTACAACGAAAGCGAGACAAACCGTTGAGATGGGATTACAGTTGTCAAAGCTTGATGAATTTTTTGATGTTGTCGTGACAATTGATGATGTAGAGCATGTGAAACCACATCCAGAGCCACTTCAAAAAGCGCTTGAATTATTAGATGCAAAACCAGAAGAGGCATTGATGGTTGGAGATAATCATCATGATATTGTCGGTGGTCAAAATGCGGGGACGAAAACAGCTGCGGTTTCATGGACGTTGAAAGGTAGAGCGTATTTAGAAGCTTACAAGCCGGACTTTATGCTAGATAAAATGAGTGATTTGCTACCGATTTTGTCTAATATGAAACGTTCATAAAGGTCCAAGTAAGTTAGTAGAGGAGCGAGCTAAGTGCGACGGACAACGCGCTATCCTGTTTCAGGAGAAAATTCATTATGGAATGTGTATAAAACAGTGTCTTTTTGGAAGGTAATGAAAAACTTTATTATTATCCAAATTGCGCGTTACACGCCATTTTTATCTGTGAAGAATTGGTTGTACCGTACTTTTTTACGGATGAAAGTAGGAAAGAAAACATCATTTGCGCTTATGGTAATGCCGGATATTATGTTCCCGGAAAAGATAACTGTGGGAGAGAATTCGATTATTGGCTATAATACAACGCTTTTAGCGCATGAATATTTAATTCGTGAATATCGACTTGGGGAAATCGTCATTGGAAATGAAGTGATGATTGGAGCGAATGTAACAATATTACCAGGTGTGAAAATTGGAGACGGTGCGACTGTCTCAGCTGGCACACTTGTTCATAGAGATGTACCGAGCGGTGCTTTCGTAGGTGGAAATCCAATGCGTATTATTTATACGAAAGAGCAAATGACCGCAAGAGAAGGTTCATGGTGAAAATGTAACATTTCTCCTCTTTTTTTATGAATAAAAAGGAAATAATTGAGTATAATATACTGTTTTGTTTTTTACGGAATCGTTTATACTTATAGATAGAAGAATGTGTGAGCGAAGAAAACAAAAAACTGGAGGATATATGGGGAAAAATCAAAGGATATATAAGGAGAACGGACAAGTTATCTCTTTTAATCAATTAGCGGACTTCTTTTATAAAAAAGGGATGAGAGCTTACAAAGGGCAAAAATTGCAAGATGCAATTAAATATTTTCGAAGAGCGGCACAAAGTGAGAAGGAGCCGTTTATTTTATGTCAATTAGCAACAGTATTATCTGAGGCTGGTGAATATCAAGAGTCGAACCAAATCTTCTTAAAGTTAGTTAGATCTAATCCAGAACTTGAACAGTGCTATTATTTTATTGCAAATAATTATGCATATATGGGGTTATTTCAACAGGCGAAGAAATATGCGGATCGTTATTTAGAAGTTGCAAAAGAGAAGGAATTCGTAGAAGATACATTAGAACTTCTTGAGATTATGGAAGAAGAAGCAATGGGTGCGGAAGAGATTGAAGATGAAGATGATTTAATTGTTATGCAGGAAGAAGCGAATCGTTATATTCGTAATGGACAATTGGAAGAAGCAATTGCTACATTAGAAATTGTTACGAAAGATTATCCGGAATTTTGGTCAGGTCATAATAATTTAGCCATTGCACATTTTCAATCGGGTAATGTAGACAAAGCACTGAAGTTAACAGAAATGATTTTAGAGAAAAATCCTGGTAATATACATGCGCTTTGTAATACGCTTATTTTTCTATATTCAATTGGAGAGCATAAACAAGTAGAAGCGTTAGCGGGACAGCTAGTTTCGGTATATCCGATTTCATTTGAACATCGTTTGAAACTGGGAACTACACTTGCAACAATTGGTTATTTCGAGCATGCATATAAATGGTTCAAACTATTAAAGCGTCAAGGATACGAAGGAGACGTTAGTTTTTATTATTGGTTTGCATATTCTGCGTATATGGTGAAAGATCAGCAACTAGCTGAAAAAATGTGGCAACATGTCGTGGAATTGCATCCTGATAAAAAGGGAAAAGAACCGTGGAATGCGCTGAATTTAGCAGATGAAGGACAAAACGTGTTATTTGAAGAATTACGAAAATCATTTCAGCAAAGTGCGACGCTAGAAGAACAAATGCTAGCTTTATATTTAATGAATGAATTGTCAACGCCGGAGAAGGTTGGATTCTTCTTTGATATAACGCAAGCGAAGAACGGTGTTCCCATCGTATCGCAACTTGCAAAGTACTTCTTTTTACTTAATAGTCATAAGAGTATTCCAGCTGATTTACAACAATTTGAGCAGTGCGCGAGAATCGCGGATGCCTTATACAATTATACGAAAAAAGATGATGAATTAATTGAAGAGTGTTTACACTTTTGGTTTTGTACGTTCATACGTTTATATACATCTGGAGACATATTTACAAATGTGTACGGCTGGTCAGCTGCGATTGAATACATTGTACGCGGCGAACAAGGAAATAAAATGACACAGTCGGAGCTTGGAGATGTATATAATGTATCTGTAGCGACTGTTCGAAAGTATGTGCAAGCTGTTAAGCGTACGCACACATAAGATAAGCAAATCATTGGGAAAAAAATGATGCTAACAGTATAATGAGGGTAACTTAATTGTGTAGGAATGGATAGGAGTGAATAGTGTGTCAGAAGAAAAAATTTATGATGTCGTTATTATTGGTGCAGGACCAGCTGGTATGACAGCTGCAGTATATACATCTCGTGCAAATTTAAGCACATTAATGCTTGAGCGTGGTATTCCAGGTGGCCAAATGGCAAACACGGAAGATGTAGAAAACTACCCAGGTTATGAGTCTATTTTAGGACCAGACTTATCAAATAAAATGTTCGAGCATGCGAAGAAATTTGGTGCTGAATATGCATACGGTGATGTGAAAGAAGTCATCGATGGTAAAGAATACAAAACAATTATTGCTGGTAAAAAAGAATATAAAGCACGTGCAATTATCGTTGCAAGCGGTGCAGAGTATAAAAAAATTGGTGTACCGGGTGAAACAGAACTTGGCGGCCGTGGTGTATCATATTGTGCAGTATGTGATGGGGCATTCTTTAAAGGAAAAGAACTTATCGTAATTGGCGGTGGAGATTCTGCTGTTGAAGAGGGTGTGTTCTTAACACGCTTCGCATCAAAAGTAACGATCGTTCACCGTCGTGACACGCTTCGTGCACAGAAAATTTTACAAGACCGTGCTTTCCAAAACGAAAAAGTAGATTTCATTTGGAACCACACTATAAAAGAAATTAACGAAGCAAGCGGTAAAGTAGGAAGTGTAACACTTGTAGACGTAAACAGTGGAGAAGAGAAAGAAGTCAAAACTGACGGCGTATTCGTATACATCGGTATGTTACCATTATCAAAACCATTTGTTGAACTAGGTATTACAAATGAAAATGGTTACCTTGAAACGAACGAACGTATGGAAACTAAAATCCCTGGTATTTTCGCAGCTGGTGATGTTCGTGAAAAAATGCTTCGTCAAATTGTAACTGCAACAGGTGACGGTAGTATTGCAGCACAAAGTGCACAACATTACGTAGAAGAATTATTAGAGGAATTAAAAACTGTATCAGAAAAATAAGGGATAATATACCTTGTGAGAAGAAAGCTACCGACAGGAGCTTTCTTCTTTTTTTGTGTGGAAATGTCAAAGTATTGTCAAAAAATATAAGGATTATAAGCTTTCTTATTGATATACTGGACTTTACGGAAAAAATCACTATAAGAAATGAGGAATTTATTCAGTATGGAATGGCGTAATATATATCGTGGATTTTGTATGGGCGTTAGTGATTTAATTCCTGGTGTGAGCGGCGGTACAATCGCTGTTGTGTTAGGGATTTATGAACAATTGCTTGCGGCAATTAGTGGATTCTTTAGTCGTGAATGGAAAAAACATTTAGGGTTTTTAATTCCACTTGCAGCTGGTGTGGCAGCAGCGTTTTTAACGTTAAGTCATGTTATTAAATATTTACTTGCAAATCATTATGAACCGACTCAATTTTTCTTCCTCGGTTTAATTATTAGTATATTACCGATGTTAATGAGAGAAGCTGATGCAAAGTCGTCGTTTAAAGGTAAGCACATTGTTTTATTAATAGTTGCAGCAATTCTTGTTGCGATCACAGCTTTCTTTAAACCAGATAAGGCAGCAGATCCAATTACGACGTTAACAATTTTAAATGCAATTGGTTTATTTTTCGCAGGATGGATGGCTAGTATGGCTATGCTACTTCCTGGGATTAGTGGATCGTTTATTTTATTAATTATTGGTGTGTATCCAACAGCAATTAACGCTTTAACTACACTTAACTTACCTTTAATCGTGGTTATCGGTGCTGGTGTTATGGTTGGATTTGTTGTAAGTAGTAAAGGCATTAGTTTTTTATTAGATCGTTATAAAAGTATGACATTTGCGGCAATTATTGGACTAGTTATCGGTTCGATTGTAATTGTGTTCCCTGGTATTCCAACTGGTGGATTTTCAATTATAAGTTCAATTATTACCTTTATTTTAGGATTTGCGATTGTTACTTATTTCGGTAAGAAATAAGGGCTTTAATCCCCTTGGCGATAAAAATCGTTAAGGGGATTTTTCATGCTATTCATTAAAAGTCTAAGCATTTACATTGCTTGTTATGGAAAGCTTTTTTAAAATTGTTGAGTAGCGTATGCTTAGCGAAAGAGGACTGGCTCCTTCGTTGTAGCAAACTGTTTTTGATAGTATAATGAAAGAAGTATGCAGTGAGAAATTTTACTGCAAGTAGCTGAGGTGAAGAAACATGCAAAGAGTGACAAACTGTGTGTTAATTAGAGATAATGAAGTACTCTTACTCCAAAAACCTCGCCGAAATTGGTGGGTTGCACCAGGCGGGAAAATGGAGCGTGGTGAGACTGTAAGAGATTCCGTTGTTCGCGAATATCGCGAAGAAACAGGTATTTATTTGAAAAACCCAGCGTTAAAGGGGGTCTTCACCTTTGTCATCCAAGAAGGTGATAAAGTTGTTTCTGAATGGATGATGTTCTCCTTTTTAGCGACAGATTTTGCAGGAGAAAACAAACTAGAGAGCGAAGAAGGCATCATTGGTTGGCATACATTTGATAAAATTGATGATTTAGCAATGGCGCCAGGAGATTATCACATTATTGATTATTTAATTAAAGGAAATGGCATAATCTACGGTACATTTGTATATACCCCAGATTTTGAGTTGCTTTCATATCGATTAGATCCGAGTTAAACCGTCAAGGAGAGGATACGATGACAGAGAATAATGATATAAAAATGGTAATTATTACAGGGATGTCTGGAGCTGGAAAAACAGTAGCTTTACAAAGTTTTGAAGATTTAGGATATTTTTGTGTAGATAATTTACCACCGATGTTATTGCCAAAGTTTATTGAGCTTATGGCGGATTCAAAAGGGAAAATGAATAAAGTGGCACTTGGTATTGATTTACGTGGCCGCGAGTTTTTCGAGCATTTATGGGGAGCACTTGATGATTTATCAGAACGTACATGGATTATTCCTCATATTTTATTTTTAGATGCGAAAGATAGTACGCTTGTAACTCGTTATAAAGAAACGAGACGTTCGCATCCACTTGCACCAACTGGTTTGCCGTTAAAGGGAATCGAAGCAGAGCGCAATTTATTAACAGATATGAAGGCACGAGCAAATATTGTGCTTGATACATCGGATTTAAAACCGAAAGAATTACGTGAAAAAATTGTTCACTTGTTCTCAACAGAAACTGAGCAAGCATTTCGTGTAAATGTTATGTCATTTGGATTTAAGTACGGTATTCCAATTGATGCAGATTTAGTATTTGATGTTCGTTTTTTACCAAATCCATATTACATTCCACATATGAAGCCATTAACAGGACTAGATGAAGAAGTTTCTTCGTATGTACTGAAATTTAATGAGACACATAAGTTTTTAGAGAAGTTGACGGATCTGATTACTTTCATGCTGCCTCATTATAAAAGAGAAGGCAAAAGTCAACTTGTAATTGCAATTGGATGTACAGGTGGACAGCATCGTTCTGTTACGCTTACAGAATACCTTGGGAAACATTTGAAACCAGAGTATAGTGTTCATGTATCTCATCGTGATGTGGAGAAGAGAAAGGGCCATTAAGGGATGAAAAAAGAGAGAAAGCCTAAAATTGTCATCATGGGAGGCGGAACTGGACTCTCTGTTTTATTAAGAGGATTAAAGCAATATCCTGTTGATATTACAGCAGTTGTTACAATCGCTGATGATGGTGGCAGTTCGGGTCGATTACGTGATGAGCTAGAAATTCCACCTCCAGGTGACATCCGTAACGTACTTGTTGCGTTATCGGATGTAGAGCCACTGGTGGAAGCTTTATTTCAGCACCGTTTCACAACAGGAGACGGACTGAAAGGTCATGCGTTAGGAAATCTATTGTTGGCAGGTATGACCTCGATTACAGGAGACTTTTTCCATGCAATTACGGAAACAAGTAAAGTATTAAATGTCAGAGGACGTGTATTACCAGCAGCGAATCAAAGTGCGGTACTTCATGCGGAACTTGAAGATGGGGAAATTGTAACAGGTGAATCAAAGATTCCTTATTACGGAAAGAAGATTAATCGTGTCTTTTTAACTCCAGAAGATGTAGAGCCATTGCATGAAACGTTGGCTGAGATTAAACGAGCTGATTTACTTGTTTTCGGCCCAGGAAGTTTGTATACGAGTATATTACCCAACTTAGTTGTTAACAAAATTGGGGACGCTGTTCTTGCTGCAAAGGCGAAGAAGGTATATGTATGTAACGTTATGACACAAGCGGGTGAAACGATGGGATATACTGCTTTTGATCATGTGCAGGCGTTACACGATCATTTAGGGCAACCATTTATTAATACTGCAATTGTAAATAACCGTGAGATTCCTTGTGAATTACGTAAGTTATATGAGGAAGAAATGTCTACACCAGTTGTAGTGGATGAAGAACGTTTTGCTGAAAATAATATTGATGTTATTCAAGAGGGATTAGCGAAGTATGATGATCGTGTTGTAAGGCATGATACGTTAAAGTTAGCTTCGATTTTATATTCATTGTTATAAATGTGCGTTGCCTCGTTTGAGGTGGCGCTCCTCATTCATATAGGACAAGAATTTTGTTCCATAATAATCGTATAAGGAGGTGTTGACTGTGTCATTTGCATCAGAAACAAAGAAAGAGCTGACGAATCTTGAAGTGAAAGAATGCTGTGAGAAAGCAGAATTATCGGCGTTACTTCGAATGAACGGATCGCTTTCTTTTTCAAACCGTCGTCTATCTATCGATATTCAAACAGAAAATGCGGCAATTGCAAGAAGGATTTATACGCTTTTGAAAAAAGGATATGATGTGACGGTAGAATTACTTGTTCGTAAAAAAATGCGATTGAAGAAAAATAATGTATATATCGTAAGGCTTGTTGAAAAGTCTCGCGAAATATTAGCCGATCTTCATATCGTTCGAGATGACTTTTCATTTATTCGAAATATATCACAAGAATTGATTGAGAAGAAGTGTTGTAAACGATCGTATTTACGCGGTGCATTTTTAGCAGGTGGTTCAGTAAATAACCCAGAAACATCATCTTATCATTTAGAGATCTTTTCGTTATATAAGGAACATAATGATGCTATATGTGAACTGATGAACGGATTTGATTTAAATAGTAAGACGTTGGAAAGAAGAAAAGGGTACATTACGTATTTGAAAGAAGCGGAGAAAATTACGGAATTTTTAAATATTATTGGTGCTCATAATGCACTTTTAAGGTTTGAAGATATTCGAATCGTACGTGATATGCGTAATTCCGTAAATCGTTTAGTGAACTGCGAAACAGCTAATTTAAATAAAACAATTGGTGCAGCGCTAAGGCAGATTGAAAATATCCGCTATATTGATGAGACGGTTGGTCTTGATATATTGCCAGATAAACTACAAGAGATTGCGCAACTACGAAGAGATTATCAAGATGTAACATTGAAAGAGTTAGGTGAGATGGTATCCGGGGGGAAAATTAGTAAATCGGGTATTAATCATCGTTTGCGTAAAATCGATGAAATTGCAGAGAAATTACGCGCGGGGGAAACGGTAGCAAAAAAATAAGAGGTTAAAGGGGAAATGGAGCTGTGGTTCAAAAACGAGTTCAGGTTTCATTAAAAAACGGTTTACAAGCACGTCCGGCTGCGTTGTTTGTACAAGAGGCAAATCGCTTTCATGCAGATATCTTTATTGAGAAAGATGGAAAGACAGTAAATGCAAAGAGCATAATGGGGATTATGAGCTTAGCAATTGGAACTGGAAGCATGATAACAATTACAACAGAAGGTTCAGATGCAGAAGAGGCTTTAGAAGCATTAGCTGCATATGTACAATAAAGAGCTATCGCGTATATGCGATAGTTTTTTTGTTTTGTTGTTTGTGCGGATTAGCTGGGAGGGGTATTTAGCTGGTTTGTCCTTGTCGGAGATTGTCGGTAAATCGATATGTTGTGTCGAACCGTTGATATATTAAAAAAATCGTTGATATAATTTGAGTTTTGTTCGATATAATTGAAAAATCGTTGATATATTTAGAGGGATACTGGATGGGGTATGTGAGCGGGGAACAATATATAAAAGAAGCGCCCAATTATAGGGCGCTTCCACTTTTAGTTATATCTAGCTCCAGCGGCTAGAATCTCCGGTTGTTTCGCCCCTTCATTCGAGGCAAAAAGCGCCTCGGAATCAGGGGCTCCATCGCCTTGCGATTCTAAACGAGCCACTTTCGCTTTTAAGTATTAACGATTTGTAAAAATCTTATCGATTAAACCGTATTCTAAAGCTTTTTCTGCTGTCATGAAGTTGTCGCGGTCTGTGTCGCGTTGTAGTACTTCAAGTGGTTGACCAGTGCGGTCAGCAAGAATTTGGTTTAGTTTTTCACGTAAGAATAGGATACGTTTTGCAGCGATTTCGATTTCAGTCGCTTGACCTTGTGCTCCACCAAGTGGTTGGTGAATCATTACTTCACTGTTTGGAAGTGCATAACGTTTTCCTTTTTCACCTGCTGCAAGTAAGAATGCACCCATAGATGCAGCCATACCGATACAGATTGTTGATACTTGTGGTTTAATAAACTGCATTGTATCATAGATTGCCATACCTGCTGTGATAGAACCACCAGGGCTGTTGATGTAGATGTGAATATCTTTTTCTGGATCTTGAGATTCCAAGAATAAAAGCTGGGAAACGATTGAGTTAGCTACGTTGTCATCAATTGCACTACCAAGCATAATGATGCGGTCTTTTAGTAGTCGAGAGTAAATATCGTAAGCGCGTTCTCCACGATTTGTTTGTTCAATTACTGTAGGAATTAAATTCATCTGTTATTTCCTCCTTATAAAGCTTTCTTAGTCTTATAATACAATTATGGTCAATAAAGGTCAAACGAAACCACTTTAAATCAAAAAAATATGTAGTTGTATCATGAAATATTCGCTATGTTTTCGAAATTCCCTGCTTATGTATCTTCAACATCATAACCGAATTACATAAATTTAAACGTTATGAAAACTGGAGAAAAAAGAAAAGAACGCCTTTTAACTGAAGCGTTCTTTCGATAATTAGTCTTTTAAAAGATAGGTTACTTTATTTAAAATCTTTTCGATTTGTTTCGCGTTTTTACTATACATTTCGCTTGCTGATTTCGACTTTGTTTCTAGGGAAAATAGTTCAAGATCAGCATGACATTTTTTTAAAGATGCTAATAATAAAGGTTTGTTTTGAGGAGAAGGCATTTGGAGTTTGTCATTGTAAATGTCGATAGTAAGTTGTCCATATGAATCCACTTGACCGAGAAAGACATTTTCAATAACAACACCGAGTTTTTCTAATTCTGAATGTAGCCAAGCGCGGTTATGTCCGCTTGCTGAAAGAGGTTCATCTAGTACATTTCCATCCATAATAACAGTTTGTGGTTCTTTCTCGTTTGGTACTTTTAAACCGATATCTTTTGCTGTAAGTGGCTGGGAATCTTTCTTTAATAATACATTTAATTCTCCGCTCGGTTCTAAGACAGCAAATTCGACTTCAGCTACGCTGAACGCACTTTTTCCACGGAGAAGTTCCAGTAATTCGTCACTCGTATATTTTTCTTTCTTTAAGTTATCTTCGAGTATCTTTCCATCTTTTATTAATACGGTAGATTTCCCTTCAAAGAAGTCCCGAGCTGTTTTGTTCTTTAAAGAGAGGATTCCTGTTAAAAAAGGTACCACAGCGAAAATGAGTATCGCAAAGACGCCGTGAAAAAATTTTGAATCGAGCCCTGTAGATACTTGGGCAGCGATGTCACCAATCGTCATTCCGGCTATGTATTCAAAAAAGGAAAGCTGAGAGATTTGTCTTTTGCCTAACCATTTCGTAATAGCGAATAAAATAATTAATATGAATACAGAGCGAAGAATGACAAGTGTCCATTCCGGCAGGTGAGACATAGTCGTTTCCTCCAGTCTACTTAAAACCCTTTATATTGAGGTTCTTCACGTTCTAATACTGAAATTCTATCCTTTAAATCAGTGATGACGCTGTCCATTTCTAACATACATTCATGAAATACGCGTTTTGATTCTTCGTCTTGTGAATTTAATGAAAGGGAGCTTAAACTTGCTTGAGCGCCCCTTACACTAGCAAGGCAAGTTTTTACGCTAGCGATAACAGTCATATAAACACCTCTTATCCTTTCGGTTTGAATAACAATGCTCCAATGAAGCCGAAAATAATAGCCGCTGATACACCGGCGCTCGTTACTTTAAACATGCCGGTAATAACGCCAACGATGCCATGTTTTGCAGCTTCTTCCATTGCACCATGAACGAGGGCATTACCAAAGCTTGTAATAGGTACAGTTGCCCCGGCTCCAGCGAAATCAATTAATGGCTCATACAAATTAAATCCATCTAATATAGCTCCAGCAACAACGAGTGTTGCCATTGTATGAGCTGGTGTTAACTTGCCGACATCAAACATAAGTTGTCCGATTACGCATATGAGTCCGCCAATGACGAAAGCCCAGAAGAAAATCATTGCGTTGCACCTCCAAATTCAATCGAAACGGCGTGAGCGATACACGGAATCGTTTCTTCTTGTTGGAATGTAAGTGGAGATAGTAAAGCGCCTGTCGCAACGACAAGTATTTTTTTGAACTCTCCTCTTTTCATTCGGTTTAATAAATGACCGTACACGACTGTTGCGGAACATCCAGGTCCGCTAGCACCAGCTATGACAGGTTGTCCTTCTCTATAAATGATAATTCCGCAATCTTGAAATTGTTGGCTCGTTACTTTCGTTCCGTGTTTATGTAGTAAGTCATAAGCAATTTCGCGTCCTACATGTCCAAGGTCGCCTGTTACGATTAAATCGTAGTAAGAGGCATCAATTTGACGTTCACGTAAATGGGCTTCAATTGTATCAACTGCAGCTGGAGCCATTGCGCCTCCCATATTAAACGGATCCGTTAACCCCATATCAACCACTCGGCCGATTGTTGCAGAGGTTACTCTTGGACCGTGTCCAGTATCGCTTAAAATAGCAGCTCCTGCTCCGGTTACTGTCCACTGTGCAGTAGGTGGCTTTTGTCCACCGTATTCGGTAGGGTAGCGGAACTGTTTTTCTACAGCTGTATTATGGCTTGAAGCTCCAGTTAATAAATATTTTGCACCTTTTGCATTTACGATACTTGCCCCAAGTGCTAAACCTTCCATAGAAGTAGAGCAAGCCCCGAATAATCCGAGATAAGGAGTCCCAAGTGTGCGGCAAGCAAAGCTTGTTGGAGTAATTTGATTAATTAAATCTCCTGCGAGTACGAATTGAATATCATCTTTACGAAGCTCTGCTTTTTCAGTAGCGCGACTACAAGCTTCTTCGAATAAAATCTTATGTGCTTTTTCATAGGAATCTTGTCCGAGCCATAAATCTTCATGAAGGATATCGAAGTCTTCTGGGATGTTCCCCTTTGCTTCAAATGGTCCACCGACAACCCCTGTTGAGATAATGACTGGTTTGTTTTCAAATACCCACGTTCGGTGTCCTTGTAACATTTATAGCCCTCCCCATTGAACGAGAATAGTTTTAATAAGTGCGATGACGAAAGCGGAAAATACACCAAATAAAATAACAGAACCAGCTAGTTTAAACATATTGCCGCCAACGCCAAGGACAAATCCTTCCGTTCGATGCTCAATACATGCGGCAATAACAGAGTTACCAAATCCAGTAACAGGTACAGCTGTACCAGCACCGGCAAACTGTCCAAAACGATCGTATATACCAAATCCAGTTAGTAACATGGAGATGAAAATGAGAGTTGCGACTGTTGGATTGCCTGCTGAGCGTTCAGTGAAATCAAAATATGTGATGTAAAAAGTAGAAATGAGTTGTCCGATGAAGCAAATAAAACCACCGACGAAAAAGGCTTTTATACAATTTTTTAAGACAGGTCGTTTCGGTTCGCGTTCTTGTTCGAATTTTTTATACTCCTGTTGTACAGGGGTTAAGTTTTTATCTTTACTAGACATTGCAATCCTTCCTTTTCTTTTAAAAAGCGTTAAGTGTTAGACTCCATTTTTTTACCAATGAATTTTAATTGTTTATTAATTTCATCTTTAGATACTTCTTTCTCCTTAATTTTTCTTTCGAGTTTTTCGAGTAACATAAAGATTTTTTTATCTGTACTGACACGAACATCGAAAGTAGGGTGCTCATCACTTAGTTGCTTTTGAAGTTTGCTGCGCAGCGGCTTTAATCCAAACCTTTCGTGATGCTCAGGTGTAACTGCTATATAGAGATCTAAATTTGAATTCACTGCTGTGCTTTTTATAATTTCATCCATAGCGAGAGCTCTTTTCTTCGCTCCTTGTGATATAGATTGATTAAAGGATTCCGTACTCGTCTTTGTTAACTTTGGACCTTTTTCTTTCTCCGTTCGTTTTGCTTCTTCTTTCACTTTTTTATCTAAAGGACTATTATCACATCCGGTAAAAGAGCTAAATAGAAGTGCAAATAATGCGGTTATGAGGCCGAGTTTTCGCATAATTATCATTCCATTTCTATTGCAATATGTAATGTGATAGAAAAAGGATGACTGCATATCATCCTTTTTCTATTTCACAGCAAGACTGATTCGTTATTGCTGTGAGTATTGTGGTTCTTCTTGTTGGACTTCTTCAACGCGTGGGTTTAAAGAATCGATAATCGTTTGTGTTTGCTGCGCAGCTGTTTGGAAAAGTTGCTTAGCTTGTTGGTTATCCGTATCAAGAGCGAATCCCTCTAAGCTAGCTTGTGCACTTTTTAATCCAGAAACAGTTTGCTTTAATTTTGTAATAACAGTCATTGAATGAAGCCCCCTTTGGAATATCAATTCAAAGATTATAATTTGTGAGTTGGGGTGAATTTATGATTGGAAAATTTAGGGGTGGAATAGATTTTATATGCTTTTAGCTAAGATGCATAAGGTATTACGGGGATATTTTTATTGATTTAGATGGATTTTATTGCTATTATTATGAGAAGAAAATGAAGTGTTTTCTATAATCATGCGCCCATAGCTCAGTCGGATAGAGCGGTGGTTTCCGGTACCACGTCTTATATGACAAAGGAAACCAAATCTGCTTTAGGGTGCGGTATAAAGGTGTTTGTCGGAGTTTTTAACGCTTAACTTGAGCGGGAACAAACCGCAAACGTCCTACGAAGGCATTGGCGAATTATTGTCGCATAGTAAGAAGATGCTACGTGTAACTAAATGAAGATAATGATAGTGTATATGCGGAGAGCTTCCGTCTGAAATTCGTTTCAGATAGGGGGCTCTTTTTTATGTTGAAAAATAAACGAGTGATAAAAAGGCGAAGAGAAGTAGTTGATTCCATTGGTACTGCGGAAGAGCTAAATACAGAAGCAGCAATAACAATTGTTATACAGGCATTTCAAGCGGAAGGTTTTAGGAAACGTACTATAGATGATTACAGTAAGTTCTTTCGATATTTTATGCGGGAGTTAAATATCGAGAAAGTCGAGATTATTACAGCGGCGCATGTGCAAATGTATATTAATAAGCTGCTTAATCGAGAGTTAGCGCCCGCTACCGTAAATATCCGTATATCAGCATTGAAGTCAGTTTTTAAACGACTACATGAACGGGGCTATATTAAAGAAAATCCTGCTGTAGACTTTGTAAAGTTGCGTACCGATGAGGCGCCGATTTTTACGCTAAATCACAATCAGGTAAAGCGAATCTTTCGTGTGGTAGATAAAACAACCTACGCAGGATATAGGGATTACTGCGCCATGCTGCTTATGTTGCACTGCGGGTTACGTGTGAATGAAGTAAACCAGTTAGAGGTTAACGATATAGATTTTGATAACCTTACGATTATGTTAGCGGGCGCTAAGAATAAGAATCGTAAAACGAGGGCTATACCTATGACGAAAAAGGTAGCGGAAGAGTTACGAATGCTTATAGAAGAGAGTAGGGAGTATTTTGAAGGTGTTACAAACGTCTTTCTAACGCAGGAAGGAAAAGTAATAGATAATGATTTACTGCGTAAGCGTATGTATCGCTATGGTACGTTAGCGGGGCTTTTAAAAGAATGCCGCCCATCGCCTCATAGCTTGCGCCATACCTTTGCTACGAACTTCTTACGTAATGGTGGAAGTGTTAATGCATTAATGCGAATTATGGGGCATGCAGACATCACTACAACTATGCGATATGTCCGATTGAACGACGAGGCAGTAAAAGAGCAATATGAAAAAGTAGCCGCTAAGAACGACTACGGAATATAGAGATAAATAAAAAGTCCCCAGCGCCAACTGGAGACTCAAAACAAACTGTTTGCTATCTAATAATTAAATACTAGACAGCCGCTAGCTTCATTCTATCGAAAAAAATCGGAGGGTGCAAGTTGTCTTTAGTAATGCCTTTTTTAGGCAGCTGCGGTAAGTCAAAAAGCGGAAGCCGTACCGCTATAAAAACGTAAAAGGGGAGCTAGACCGCCGCAAACACTAGCGCTACACATTTAACGCATAACCCTTCCGTGCGTGTGTAGGTCTAGCTGGTTACGGGCATAAACGGTAAGGAGTGGACGCATGTTGTTCTTACGGGAATAGGGTGTATCGTTAGATAATCGCATTGTGGGACATGCTGCAATGTAGAAAGACGATATAGGCGAAAGTCTAAAGTCGGAAGGGGCATACTCGGCAACCTCAGCCAACGACTGACGCTAGTATTTGCGCTTTACCTCTTATTCGTATTGATAGCTTTTATCTTTGCGAGTAGGGGTGAAGCCTGTGCCACGTTTCCTAGACCTTCCTCCATCTGCTAGTAAATGCGTCAACCAAAGTCAAGCAGAAAGGCGGAAAAAGAAGCTGTTGATGAAGTGGTGTGGTATGGTGTGAAGTTCATTATCTAAATCAAAAGTTAACCTAAAGTGAACCTTAAATTAGTCAGAGATTGGTCAGAAATTAATCAGAGGTTAGTCAGAGAAGAGGTTTACTAAAAGTAAACTTTTCTTGTAACTGTGCTCTCAGTTAAGCTATAATGTTGCTATAAGGATACAAAAAGTATCGATTTTGATAAAAAAAGTTAGCATAACGATCCTGGCGGCGGTGGGATGACAACTGGTATTGGGAAAACAAAAGTTCACTTAAAGTTAACCTATTAGATTATTCTTTTAATCTTTATGTTGCCTTAGGGACAACAATGAGCTAAATGTTCTCAAAATGAAGACTTTGCATACCTAATTAGTAAGCTACAGGTTTATAAGTAATATTCTGCATTAAATGTGGAATACTATATAAAAAAAGCCTCTCAGTGCTACCAACACTGAAAGACTTTAGATAAAATATTACTTCTTTTCTTTGCTCATGTTAATCATTCCCATAACAACCATGAGTAAAGAGCAAACCGCAGTAACGGTGATTGCATCCATATGTATTCACCACCTTGCGAAGCCTATCGTACTACCAATACGGTGGGCTTTTTTCGTATACTCGTATTATAACCTATCTTGGTTATAGATTCCAAAAGTTATTTTCTATACAAAAAGATATACCTTGTGTCTCATTTTGAAACTATGGCTTACTATACTTCGTATTAGGCATAATGGTATAATATAGGAGTTAACACTTCTACTAGCATTTGTACGTCTAACATAAGCTAGGGTCTGCGTAGTTGTGGAAATTCTGCGTAGGCTAGGGGTTACGTTCCAGCGCTCTCACGTTGGGGATAGCGTAGCTCTTTTTATTTATATTGAACATCGTATAATTCTAATGTAATTATTAATGTAAACTCGTGTAATTTTAGCGATGAAACGGCGAATCCCTTGCGGCTGTAGGATTAAACTTACTTTTTGTTAGTTACATTTGTTTACGGAAGTTTACATATATACGAAAACAGGGGGCTGTACACTTGCTGCGAGGTCGGGCGGGGACGCCTTCCGAAACTCAATAGGTTATGATCTTTACGCAGATACAATAAAAAAGACGCTATCTATTTAGCGCCCCGCTGCTTTTTCTTCGCTCGTATTAATGTACTTTTACTAATCCCTGTTAATTGCTCTACTTGCGTATATGATTGCGTCTCTAGTAATCCTAACGCATGCTCTATCTGCTTCGGCGTGTACTTATTCGGTCTACCTTCTTTAAAGTCGGCACGCTGCTTTGCGATTGCCTTGCCTTCCTGCGTACGTTCTACAATCATATCTCTTTCGAATTCAGCGAATGAACTCATAATATTAAAGATTAATCGCCCCGCTGCTGTATCTTCTACTAATCCCATGTTAAGAATATGAACTCTTACGCCTCTTTCGAATAGCTCCTTAACGGTTTGTATTCCATCTACCGCAGACCTTGCGAATCTATCTAGCTTCGTAACTACCAGCGTATCGCCTGCTTCTAGTTTCGATAGTACTTCTTGGAATTGTGGGCGGTCTGCTTTCGTTCCCGTAAACTTCTCGGAATAAATTGTATCGCAGCCTTCCTTTTCTAACATTTGTATTTGCGCCTCTAAATTCTGCTGTAATGTGCTTACCCTTGCGTACCCGTATTTCATATGTATCCGCTCCTTTTTCGGTGTTCATTTACGACACTAAGTTATGACACCATTCGATATACTGATACTATCACGTTGATAAGTTGGTGTCAATACCTTTGAGTTATGACACTCTAAACCTAAAAGAGAGTAGGGTGCGTTCTGTTTAAACGTGCCCTACTTTCATTCTACGTATTGCAGTAAAGGTAACATGTGTTCAAAATATTGATAGTCTTATTGAATTTACAAGTAAGATTAATCTCTATATTTTCACCATGCTTTTTCATTTTTTATAATTTTAAAGGTTTTTTAGAACAACTTTTCAAATTAAAATGAGTAGACCTTTGCTTTCATGCTAAAAATCTATTCGAATCTTTAGCTATCTTTTTATCAATTGATCATTAACATTTTTTGTTGAATCTTTTCTCTTTCAACTCTATTAATTATAGAGGCTTTTCTTCTTTGATTATTTCTGATATTCGAAGAAGGGTTTTTAGATACTGTTAAGTCTCCAATATAATTTAATAATTTATGCTCCTCGGTTTCGGGTATATCAAAACGATGATAGTATTCAAGTACTTTAAAGAAAATCATATCTTTTAAATAGCTCGTTTTATGATTGGATAATAGATGATCAATGTACTCAAATTTCTTTTTACCCTTTAAATCAGCATATAAAAATATATATGTAAAATGTTCAAGCTCTGATTTCTTATTAAATTTCTCGTTTTCAATGATATTTTCTAAAGCAACAAGTAATTTCCCAGTTCCAATAGTCTGAGTTAATATTACCTGATGTATTAATGGTAATAATTTATACACAACTATATTTTGCTCTTCTGAAGAATATTGTTCTTCATCTTCATTTCGTTTTTTGATTAAAAATAACTTGTATAATGTCGCAAATAATGTTGCTGAAAGAACAATATCATTTAAAGCGTTAATTTTAAAATCCTTTTTCTTTATTTCTTCGCTATTTTTTAACATCTTAGCTGCTAAAACCCAATGTCTTTCTAACTTTTGTACTGGATTTAACGAATCTGGCTTTACCTCAATATTCCTGCTTGTGTGATTTTCTAACTCTCTGTCTTTAGTTTCATAATAATCATCGTTTTCTTTAACCTCTGTAGTTATAACTTCCACTTTTTCTGAAGTTAGTTGGCTAACTATTGTGTGTTTAGTTTCAAAAAAGGTATCTATCCCCGAACTTAAGACTTTTTCTTTTAAATCTTTATAATCTAGATTCATATTATCTACTATATTTTCAACTAAATCTAATTGATTCATTTTTAAACCTGTATAGTAATCTAATTCATCTACAAAATTTAAATAATTTCTATCAGTGAGGATGTATTCTTTAAATTTCTCATTAGAATCAATATTTTTCATCAAATAAAATTGAAAGAAGCAAGAGAACTTAAAGCGGACATATTTAATGCCATCGTCTGTTTCGCATGTGAATATACCTTTATTTAAAAAGTGTTCCAAAATTATATCAGCGTCAAAATCAAACATTTTCTCTTTTAGATTTTGTTCTATATAATCTCTCAAATCCCCATAACTTAATCGATAACGCAAGTATTTTTTCGAATACATTTCGTAAGCTATATCAGTTAATAAAGATTCCTTGTTTTTATAACTAAAATCAGATGAATACACTTCATATATATCTGACTTTGAAAATAGCCGTTCTAAAAAGTTCTCTAACATCTGTGCATTATTTACAGGCGAATAGTTTTCCTGTTTCTCAATAATCCATAAGAACATTGATACCGCTAAGGGAGTTCTTGGAATGTTTAAAGCATTGAAGGTACTAATCACTTTATCTAAATGTTCTCTTTTAGAAGTTACTTCTGACCTACTAGTAAACCACTTATTCATTAAATTTTGAATATCTTTTGTATTAAACTGTTTTATGTATGTAGTACAAAAATACTCAAGAATAGGATTTCCAATAGCTGATAAAGGAAGTTCACCTTCACCATTTGATGTACAAGTCACTATTAACTTTACATTTGGATTATCTATAATAAAACGTTGCAATTTTTTTAATGAAGAAGAATGTTTATTTTCAAATTGAATGTTATCAATTAATAAAATTACATCATCCATATCAAAAGTCTGATCTCTTATTTCACGAATTGAAATAGTAGTAAATCTGGAAATTAAGGTATCTATACTACTCCCATTAATATCTTCAAAATCTAAATAAACTGGTATTTTCCCATACATATTGAAATTATTCAAAAATTCTATCAATATTTTATCCAAGAGAATTGTTTTCCCTGCTTCTTTAACTCCAACAAGCATAATGTTTTCTGTTTTTTTACAAATATCCTGCATTGAAAAGTTTTTATCCGAAACTTTCGAAACATCCTCTTGTACAACATCTTCACTTTTTTGTATGATTTGTGGCATTACAAATAAATCATTTAAATTTTTCGGGGCGATTGTATCTGTATTATATGTCAATAAATGTTCATTTACAGTATCAGGGTAGACAGCTTCAAGTGTGCGAATAATTCTCTCTTTTTTTTTAAAAGTCTCTAATGATTCTTTATTCGGGCAAGAAAAGGTGGTGCTTCCTTCGTCTTTTCCTAACTGGGTATTAGTAACAAAGGCATTCTTTTTTTGAGAATAACACCGATATGTAAAAGTACAAGTATTAGTATATTCATAATCCACTAAAACATATCCATTCAGATATTCATAATCTGAATTATAACGGTTATCAGCCCATGCAGAAGGAGAAATCGAAAATATTGAAGTTCCTGTCATATCTGAAAATTGGTAAGTGTCTGTCGTATGTACATGTCCAAAGAAAAGAAGGTCAAAATTAGCATTTAATCTATTTTGAATAAGTGTTTGTTCAACCTTTGAGATTTCTTTAATTGGATGATGAATAAGTGCTATTTTCACATCGCAATCTTCTATTAACTCTAAAGAATCCATTATCTGTTTTTCACTAATTAATAAATTCCCACTATCATTTTCATCATAACAGCGCCAAGAAGAATTCAATGATGCTATCCCGATATCATATCCGTTTACATTATATCTATGAATTGTTTCAAAGTAATTAACTACGATATTTTCTTTTTCTCCGTATAATTCAGTCTCAAATTTATTATATGCGTGAATCCTTTTAGTAGAGTCTTGACATTGCTCACTGTCCTTCAAGAATTCATTGATAGACTGTAAATTGGTAAAATGTGTTTTTAAACCCATTTCCTGAAATTTATTATCTGCGCTTCTTAAAATATCATGATTACCAGGATTAATAATAAATCTTTCCTTATGTATACCCAATTCTTGAGTTAGATAATCGATAACCTCTACTTCAAAAGTTTTGAAAGCTTCTTCGATTGATTCAAACCCATATCCACCTTTATCTATTAGATCTCCTGTGAAAAAGATAAAATCGATTGGTTTTTGAGAATGTAACTCTTTTAAATCTTTTACTAAAGGCTTAAGTATATAAGTTTTTAATTCTATTAAATCACCTTTTGATATATGAAAATCAGATAAATGAATAGCTCTCATTTCACCACTCCTATTTCTTAATCCTACAGTATTATTCTTAGCTTTGCTTTTTCACAAAAAAATATAATACTGTTAAATTATACAATATTTCTTATTAGTCTACACAATCAAAAAATATTAAGTAAAGCTTTTAATACTTAAATAAATATCCAATGCTACTATCTATACCTAATTTTACGGATTGAAGTGGTATATCTCTTCGCATGGGTGCTACTATTTTATCGATAAGGCTGCATATATTCTTATTTGCTGGTACGGGATACGAAATAGGGCGGATAGGTGGCTGTACAGGGCTTTACACATGGGTTTATATGCGATTAGGTAATATAAATTAGTATTCGAATTTCCTAGGAAGTCTATACGAGTCTTGTGCGGTTTCATATGGTATCTATGCCTTTAGAGGTGGGCGCAGAATCTTATATAGATACGCTGGGGCTACATGTCATGCAGGTGCAGCGTAGGTACTATCAGCTATTACTATGTGTGTAGTCTAGCGTAGCTATAAGTATTCGAGAGTGATTGAATGCGAGGAAAGCAGCAGTGATCCTTTTCGTTACTTCTTTTAATCGCATTACTTTGCGAAGTCTTTTGCGCTGTCTTCGAAGAGTAAAGTAAAGTTAATCCTAAAAAGCAAAGCGATTAAGAAAGTTATTACGAAGCTAAGGGAAGTCTTTTGTCTTTGCATCGAAGTTAAAGCGAAGAAAGAAACGCATTGAAAAATAATTCAAGCGAAACTTATCATTGAAGTGAGGAGCTGCGAAGTCAGTAACGAGGATTTTGCGAAGACAAGTGCAGTGCAGCAATATACCGAGCCGCCAAGCTTCGAAAAAGACCGCCCCCCAAGCCACCACCGACACGCCCCGCAACTGCTGTACAGAAATTACAGATATCATTTTTCGCCTCAAGGGGTTACGCATACCAATTTCGCAAACTACCTGCGCCTAGAGAGGTGAAAGGGCGGCTAATGTTGTCCGCTCAATACAACTTCATATAACACTCTTTTCTTCGGACTGTAGCTTAATTGCTGCGGTCTCTTTTTTTACGCATTATACCAAGCCTTCGAATAATAAGCGCCTAGAGGGATGCATGGGGCATTAATCGTAAAACACTCACGCAAGTTAGCCAAGAAAGGGAAGGACGTTGCGCCTATTTTTTTGTAAGGGTTAAAAGATGGAGCCCTATATCGTACGCTATCGCTTCGAGTGTTCGCAGGCTCTCACATTAACTATTACCGCTTATGTTCTTTTTAATTAAACGCATTACTCAACACCGTTAATCGGCAACGTTAAGGAAGCCGTGACGCTATGTAGTTGCTGCGTCAAAGATGTTTCTTTATTCACACAGATAACAGAGTACTTTGATAGGTAAATCTGTTTACATCGCTTGCGGCTCTAAGGCTGAAGTCGATTTTCGGAGGTGTCAAATAAGTGACAAATTCAGTGGAGAAGGTGTCAAATAAGTGACAAGTTTATATCCAATTACACCAAATAAGGGGGAAACACAATGAAGAAAACAGGCAATCTATTCGAAGAAATCAGCGCCATTGTACACGGTGGCTCAATCGAAGGACTAACAGAGGCACAACAAACAGCATTAAAACAGGCGGTAGCAATCGCAGAGGCTCAAAGGGTACGAACCCCAGCCGAACTAGATGCGATTCGATACAAAGAGTCACGCAAGGAAGATACACGCCGTTTCGTAATGGTTAATGGTAACGAAGGAGAGCGATACAGCCACGTAACACTTAATCAGCTAGGCGTATTCTTCAAACTATCGTTATACCTGCAAATGAATGCGGGCGGTTTATTAATGCACGACACGGGGCGAGGTAAGTATGGTATTCGACCGCTAACAACGAAGGATATGCAGAAACTACTAAAGCGTGGGAAGAAATCGACCCTTAAAGCGCTAGAAGAATTAGAAAAGATCGGTGCGGTGATTCGTGATAATTCGCAGCGCCCAACGCTCTACTATATCAACGAGGATTTAGTAAGATGCGGAAACACTGGCGGCGCATTCGATAACTTTACGAAGGTATACAAAGAAGAGGCGAAACAACTTCTTTCTAAATTATCAGACCGCCAAGCAGGTGCTATTTTCAAACTAATGCCATATGCGCACAAGGATACATATGTATTATGTGCAAATCCGCAGGAGTTCGAGCCGTCAAACGTAGAGATTCTAAGTTCTCGTGATATAGCGAAGATTTTAAGAATCGCAAGCAACTCGACACGCAATCTATTATCAATGCTTATCAATGAAGGGGCAATGATATCCGTTAGTGGTGCGAAGACTGGTGTTAAGGGGCGTGGCTACGTAATCAGCCCGTATGTATGTGATAGAGGCGTATTAAATAACCCGTACGAGGTGGGTATAACAAAGCTATTCGACCAAATCACGAACAAACTAGAAAAAGACTCGCTAAGATGTGCGTAACTATACCAAAGATCATAAAGTGCTGCGTAAAAAATAAAAAAGTTTCGTATCACTATACACGAAACACATCGTCAGCCATACATATAGGTGAGGAAGTAGTTTCCGCTACTTCTTATATCCCTGTAATTTCGCAGTTCCGAAAGGCACTGGCTAACACTGGAACATATTATGTTCTATCTTCCAGTAAGAAGCGCTACCTACTACGGCGCTTTTTATTTTGGGGTAGGTGATGTATTTACATAGCGAAAAAAACGAAAGGATTTGGGAAAAGATGAAAGCTGATACTATCCGATACATTCGTACCGCTCTCGAATTAACGCAAGAGCAATTCGCACAGAGAATCGGCGTTACTGTACTTAGCGTTAATAGATACGAGAATAAAGTATGTACTCCAAGCGTAGACACATTAAAACGTATGCGAGGTGTATTAAACCTAACAGACGAAGATATTACGGACATCGAGCAACTTGTACGGGACGAGCAGCACCGCAAGTTAAAAGAGACTATTCGAAAGAAAGCGAAACTAAACTAACAAACAAAAGGGAGATAGGACAAAATGACAAATACTAAGACAGCAGTAGAGCTAATCCACGAGGCACGAGATATTCAAGCAAGTACAGCAAGCTACGTAATCCAGCTACTAAATGGAAGTAATGGTAATGGACTTAATGAAGAGTTACGTAAAGTAGGGGCAAATCAAGAATTAACATTCAAAGGCAAACAGGCGAGAAAAGAGCGCATTAAGCAAGTAGCAACACACATATTCTTAGAAGAAATGAAAGAGCGTCGAGATAAGTATAATGCGTCATTAGACAAAGCCGAGCAACAAACAATGGCATTATTAACGCCGCAGTTCGAGGAATTAAGCGAATCAGACCGTATTTTATATGATGCGGAAATCAGCGACTTAAAAACAAAAATGTTACTATCGCCTAATCAACAAACAGCTATTCAACACCTAGAGAAAATGGTAGAACTAGCGAGCAAGAACGGAAAGACGGCGCACGAATTACAAGGATATTTCACGGGGCAACTAGCGGAATTAGTCGGCAAAGGTAACAACTTGGCGCACATTCGCCCAGCTCTATTAGGAATGAGTCAGAAGTTAGCGAAGGCATCGCAAGTACCGAACTTCGACGAAATCAAAGGGCGACTAGATTACATTAATGAAATACGTTCAGCATCATTCGCAGTAGGACAGGTGCACACGGCAATCACGGAAAACCTCGGATATGTTGCTGGGGAATACGTAAACAAGCCTGCTGATTACTTTAAAGATCATACGGAGACTGCGCAGTTAGTAGAAAAGAAAATCGAGAATCATAACCGATTCGGTCATGACCTGTTTAGCGAATAATATAGCTGAAGTGTAGGCGTGGACTTAGTGTCTGCGTCTTTTTTTTATGCCTATGAACGAAGAAGGTTACGCCGAGATTAGCTCTACAAGGCTACTAGAAGTGAAGGAACGTACGGGTATGCGTCTAAGTTCGTTCTATACCGTTTTGCGCAGAGTACGAAGACCACGAAGAAAGCGAGAGAAGGCGCATTATATATAGGATAGAAGAGATTTTTATACTTGCGTATTAGGTAGACGACAGGCTATAATATCCATATGTAAAGAAGCGAACACCTAAGCGATGGAGTTCGTGTCCTACGTTAAACTTTCGGTAAGAACAAATCGAAACGAGACGGAGGCTAAACGTTGATATTATCATAATCTTCATGCGCCCATAGCTCAGTCGGATAGAGCGGTGGTTTCCGGTACCACGTCTGCCGGGGGTTCGAATCCCTCTGGGCGCGTTAAAAAGTCCTAACTTACGTTTTGTAGGTTAGGACTTTTTTTATTTATCTCATTATTTAAGGGTTAAACAAAACAAACTGATGGAAGTTTCATTTTATATGTGTACTTTCAAAATGCCTTGTCTCATTGCTTCTGTTAAAGCTTCGGAGCGTGATCCTACTTTTAATTTTTTGAAGATTTTTGTTAGGTTGTATTCTACAGCTCTTGAACTCATGTACAGTTCATCAGCAATTTGTTTATTGCTACTTCCTTTAGAGACGGATTCTAAGATTTCTAATTCTTTTTGTGTAAGAAGAGCGGTTTTATTTTCAAGTTGTTGAGTCGTTATATCGTCTGTACGTAGTTGACGTAATAAAGAAATAGGAAGTAAAGTATATCCATTTACAGCTGCACGAATTGCCATTAATAGCTCTTGCTGAGAAGCTGATTTACTAATAATTCCGCTGATACCAGAGTTTATTAATAAATTAAATTGGGATACGTATTCAAAACCTGTGTATAAAATGATTTTTGCATCTGTTTGAATATGTAATATTTTCTGGGCGAGTTCAATACCACTACAATTGGGCATATTCATATCCAAGAGATATACGTCAAAAGGTGTAGCGTCACTTTTTATAAGTGCTTCCTGTTCATTTAAAATATATTCTGCTTGCATATCTTCTTCTAATTCAATCATGTTCTTTGTTCCTTCACCTACAATTTGATGATCATCTACGATTAATACTCGAATCATTATTTACCACCTCGGAACTGTAATGTTTATTTGAAGTCCTTTTTTAGCTTCGGATACTATATGTATTTCTCCACCAATTGATTGAAGCCTTCCTTTTATGCCGGAAAGCCCCATATGCTGCTTAGGAGAGTAGGGAGTGTCTATATTAAAACCTTTGCCGTTGTCTCGGTAGTCTAGGAAAATACAGTTATTCTCTTCCCATAAAAAAATCGATACGATGGTTGCCTCGGAATGTTTATCTGCGTTTGTTAGTAGTTCTTGAATGATACGATATAAAGATAAAATTTTGTCAAAATCGTAATGATGTTCTTGAATTGATTCGTGATCAAATTGAATTTGAAACTGCACACGTAATTGTGTTTGGGCTAACAATTCTCTTAATGCACCAATTAAACCAGCATCTGATAAAAGTGATGGACGCAATTCATTACATGTGTCGCGAATTTGTTGTATTACATCGTGCATACCGAAGTGGATTTTTTTTAGTTCATTTTTTAATTCTAGTGGAACGGATTTGTTTTTTAGTAAAGAGTCTAGTTTGCGGTACCATACGATTTGATCTTGTAATGCAGAGTCGTGTAAATCTGAAGCGAGTCGGCGCCTTTCTTGTTCAGAAATTTGAAAGAGTAGGCGTGATAAGCTTGCAGAATTTGTTTTGGATTCTAAACTCTCCTGCTCTAGAGAATGAATAATTTCATTAATGGTATACAAGTTTTCGTAAATAAGACGGACGTATGTCGTGACAGTGATGAACCATGATTTTTCATGCGTATTATATTTAATATTATTCACTTTTGTTCCAATCCAGATGTAGTGTTTTATATGTTTAGTAGAGTATAAGTAAATACCGATGCATCCATCATCCTCTAATAAATCATTAATTAGTAATGCTGCCATACTCCATTTTTTCTTTTTAGAAAGTGTGAAATCTTTCGTTTGTCGATATCCGTTACAGAGTGTATATGTGTTGTCTTTCATATCATATTGAACAAATTGAATAAAAGAAGGTTTCAACATCGAAACGATTTCATTAGTGAATTTTTTCTCTAACTCTTCTGTTTTCATAATAGATGATAGCTGTGCGGTAAACTGTTCAATGTTTACGTATAAGTTTGTTTTAGTCCGAAAGAGGTGATTACGGAATGTAAAATCTAATCTTTCTTTTAATATGAGAAATAGAATGTTTAACGGAAAAATAATAATAAAACTTTGCAGTAGTCGAGAGAGAAAATTGTCTTTGTAATAAATGCTCCAGCTCGTAATGATTGCAATTAATAGAGTTGGAATTAGTGACAGAAATGCGTAATACCGTAAACGATCAAATACAAACTCTATATCAAAAATCTGCTTCGTCGCTACTAAATAAAAATACCCGATTGGAAGAGCGATTAGGAACATAGCGCCAATATCTGCTGAGAGAATAGGTGTTTTGAATATTGCATCTGGAAGAGCATAGAGTGTAACGAACGGAAAGAAGGCAATGGAATGAATCGTGAGCATTAATTTTAAAAATGGTTTATGTACTGTACTGTGATATTTGATATAGGCACGGATTAAAAAATATATACAAAAGATAATATTTATTGAAAGGTAAATTAGTTCTAATCCATCGGTATTAACTATTGGACATGGAATGAACATCGTTAAAATAGAGAGTAATAGTAAAATAATGCCGATTGTAATATCGATTTTTAGAAATCTCATAGAAATAACGTATAGTTGCTTTTTCTTGAATAATTCATTCAACAATAAAATGAGAGACATAGGTGTACCTTGAAATACAATACTTAAAATAATGAGAGCGATAAAATCACCTTTACCAGATTCAACTGCGATTAGAAGACTTGAGGAAGTCATGAATAGAAACGTGATCAAAAAGAATGTTTCCCGGTTCAAAGGCTTCTTTGTATAAAGAAAAATAGATAACCCTAAACAAATAAAAGCGAGTAGGAAGGGAAAGTATACAGAAATAATTTTGTCAAGAGAATCAATAAAATGTTGTGTTCCTTTATAAGTTTGGGTGATATCGTCTTTTTTAATTTGTATTTCAGATGCATTTAGTGATTGGTTTTGGTATCCAGGAAGTATTCCTAAATGAGGCTTTTCTTTATTTATCGAATAGATTATATCTCCTTCTTTTAAGTCCGTATGAAAAGCCCAACCGGAGGATTTAATTTTTGCTATTGTGTATGTAGTTGAGTCTGTTTTAGAAATAAGAACTCCACTATATGGTTGGTTTATTTTATATAAGATATAGCCTTGTAAACAAAAATACAGGATAGTTACACATAAAATGAAAACGAAGTTACGTTGTATCTGCAACGGTTTGAACACCTCTCTTTGTAGGTATATCGTTTAATTTCTGAATATTTTTATAATAACATTTAAGAAGTTTTCATACAATCAATGTCATCTGTTGAAATTGCGGTGAACCACATAAGAGTGGTTCGCCTTTTTTACGGTAAATACAGTACGGATTGCGGACAATAGCATCAGAAAGAAGTCTATGATAAAGATACAACTTAACAAGTAAATGAAGGAGGCAATAGTGATGAAAAAGTTTTTTTGATGATAGGCGGGATTGCATTAGGAATGGCGGTTATTTATTTCGTAAAAAGCTAAAAGGGGATGTTATATATGGCATTTGAAATTCAAGGATTAAATAAAACATTTGGTGAATATAAAGCCGTTAATGATTTAAATATACGTGTAGAAGAAGGTGGAATTTTAGGGATGCTGGGCCGAAATGGTGCTGGTAAGACGACAACGATTCGTATGATCTTAGATTTAATCAAACCGGATAGCGGCCAAATTCTATGGAATAATCGCCCTTTTTCAAAGAAAGACCTATCTATTGGCTATTTACCAGAAGAGCGTGGATTATACCCGAAAATGAATGTAGTGGAGCAATTGGTGTATTTCGGCAAGTTAGAAGGAATGCCAGCTAATCTTGCAAAAAGGCATGCGTTACAGTGGCTAGAAAAATTAGAAATGACACCACATTTAAAGAAGAAAACAGAGGAATTGTCAAAGGGAAATCAACAAAAAATTCAATTGATTTCAGCGATATTGCATAATCCAGAATTCATCATACTAGATGAACCATTTAGTGGCTTGGATCCTGTAAATGCAGAGATGTTAAAAAATGTTGTGCTCGAGTTAATCGCGCAAAGAAAAACGATTATCTTCTGTAGTCATCAAATGGACAGTGTAGAAACGTTCTGTGAGGAAATTTGTATTATGAAAAATGGTCAACTTGTATTATCGGGTGCCTTGTCAGATATTAAGAAAAGTTATCAATACAAATATATGACGTTGCAAACGGAAGGGGATATTGAACCTATTCTTAAGAAGAAAAATTTCAATTTTGAAAAAGTTAATCGTACGTTCATGATTAAAGTTAATGATGGAGAGGATGCATTTTCGCTGCTTGAAGACATTAAAACTAAACAATATATCCGAGATGTTTCTATTAAAGAACCTTCTTTACATCAAATCTTTGTTGAAAAGGCGGGTGCATAAGTAATGAGGAATTTCTGGATTGTTTTAGGGCAAACGTATTGGGATCGTGTGAGGACGAAAATATTTATTGGGATGACATTGTTATTAATAGGGGGAGGGATATTCTTATTCTCCTTTCCAACTTTAGTACAAAAGTTTTCTGGAGAGAAAGAAAAAGCAAAAGTTGTATTTATTTCCGAAGCACCTAATGTTACTTTGGATCAATCTAATCTTAGTAAAGCTCTTCCAGAATGGGATTGGTCTTTAGGTGATAAAACAAAATTAAATCAATATAAGCAAGATTTGTTAGATAAGAAAGTCGAAGCGCTCTTTATATTAAAAGAGGGTGCGGGTGCTGAACCAGTATTAGATTACTTTATGAAGGTGGATAATCCTAAGTTGATTCAAAGTGCGCAGGTATTTGTACAAAATCAGTATTTTCAAAGTGCGGTAGTTAAACAACAGTTATCAGAAGAGGCTGTGAAATCACTGACGATGAACGTGCAAGCGAAAAAGCAAAACTTAAATAACGAAGAAACAAGCTCATTCTTACTGGTGTATTTATTAGTAGCGATTATGTACTTAGCAATTACTTCGTATGGAAATGCGATTGCTACAGCGGTAGCGTCAGAGAAGGCGTCGCGTGTTATGGAAGTGATGGTAACGAAGGTGTCGCCTGTTCACATGGTCTTTGGGAAGATATTAGGAGTCGGTCTTGCTAGTTTGACACAGTTATTTATTTTCTTCCTTAGTATGGCGCTATATATTAAATCTGGAATTTTCAAGGTATCGGATTCGTTTTTTGGAGTGAATATTGATGTAAATATGATTACAGGTGAGCATGCTGCATATTTCTTGTTATATTTTGTTCTCGGTTACTTCGTTTATGCGGCACTTTTCGCAGTGTTTGGTTCTATGGTAAGCAGGCCAGAAGAATTATCCGGAACAACGATGCCGATTACTCTTATATTGATGGGAAGCTTAGTGGTGGAGTTATTAGTAGTACTTGATAACCCTGAAGGGCTAGTATCAAGGGTGACATCATATGTTCCGTTTACAGCTCCAATTAGTATGGTAGTTAGGATTATTAATGGATCCGTTGGGAGTTTAGAAATTATTACATCTATGGTTGTATTACTGGCTAGCATTAGCTTAATTGCTATGTTTGCAGCGAAGGTCTATCCGAAAGGTGTATTAAGAAGTGGTAAGAGCCTTAAATTCATTCAATTGTTAAAAAATAATTAATTGCAGGGGGGAATAAATTATGGGATTTTTTTCGAAAAGAAAACAAAAAATGATGGATAGTAATAACGAGAGAAGCGTGAAAAAAATAGTTGAGTTGTCTATGGAAGAGATGAGAGGAATTCAAGGAGCGTCTAGTGAATCGAACGATTATCTCTATGATTCCTATGTAATTAGGAATCAAAGTTCCTTAGCTTTAAATAAGAGGTTTCTTTCTTAATTAAGAATCGTAAAAGAGTAGTTAGGCATAGTGAAGTGTCACTATACCTAAACTGCTCTTTTTATTTTGGAATTGAACAGAGATAAATTTAATGTTGTTATATATAAAATTAAGGGTTACTATTAGTATGTGGTAACAAATAATTGAGTTTATTATTTTCTTTCAATATTATTCAAATTTAGGTTGTAAGTTGTAAATCTCATTAATACATATAAATTAATAATATTTTGGAATGGGTGTCTGTGATAGCATTCTCCTTTTACCAAACTTATTGTACAATAGAAACAAGGGGGAGATTAGTTTGAAGGCAAGTCTTTTACAAGAACAAAGCTTACGTTTGGCAATGACACAAGAGTTAAGGCAAGCGATTACAATGCTCCAGTATAATGTACAAGAATTATCGGAGTTTTTGTATGAGCAATCGTTAGAGAATCCCCTTATTGAGTTAGGTGGTTTTGAGAGGGAGAAGAAAAAGAGCTCTAACAACAGTAAAAGTACCAGCAAACAAGTCGAGAATCAGATGGAGATCTACAGTGTGGATTCTACAACGATTCAGCAACATTTATTAAATCAAATACAGTATTATAAAATAGATGAAGAAGAGCGAAAAGTAGCTTCTTTCATTATTATGAACATGGATGGAAATGGATATTTACAAGAAACGAATGAAGAGTTAGCAGAGCTCCTTTCTGCGCATATTCATGTAGTCGACCGCTCTGTAGAGCTTGTCCAATCACTGGAACCAGCAGGGGTAGGGGCGCGTAATATTCAGGAATGTCTAACCTTGCAATTGAAGCGCTTACAAAGACGGAATGGATTAGCAGAAGAGGTTGTAGAAGATCATTTCGCTTATTTTGTGAAGAAAGATTGGCGAAAGCTCGTTCAAGTGTTGAAATGTAGTAATGAGGAATTACAGAGTGCGGTAAATTGTATAACGTCATTACAACCAAAACCAGGTCTTGCGTTTTCTTCAGATAAACCACTTTATATTGTGCCTGATATGGCGGTGAAAAAAGATGGCGATCGCCTCGTTTTACAAATGAATGAGAGAAATATGCCGAGAATTGAAATTCATTCTGAATATAGTGCGCTTCTTAATAATAGTGAAAGTGAAGTAGCATCTTACGTATCAGAAAAGTATCAGCATGTGCAGTGGATTATGCGCAGTTTGAAGCAGAGAAAACAGACGCTGCTGCAAGTGATGAATATTATTATGGAAAAACAACGTGATTTCTTCTGGAAAGGTCCAGAGTATTTAAGACCTCTCGCTTTAAAAGAGGTAGCGGAAGAGTTAAGTGTGCATGAATCAACAATTAGTCGTGCGACGCGAAATAAATATGTGCAAACACCACACGGTTTATTTGAGATGAAATCGTTCTTTAGCAATGCCGTTTCGACGACTGAAGATGAAGCAGTTTCTACAAAACGTGTAAAACAATTTATTCAAACGCTAATTGGGGCAGAGGATAAGAAAAAGCCACTTTCAGATCAAAAGATTTCAAAATTATTAGAAGAAGAGCATGAAATTGTTATTTCTCGAAGAACAGTGGCGAAGTATAGAGAACAAATGCATATCCCAGCTTCGTCATTACGAAAAACGATCGGATAGGTGAAGAAGATGAAAGTTGTACTGTATACTAAAAAAGATTGTGGCCTTTGCGTGAAGGCGAAACAAGTTTTACAGGAAGTACAATGTGAATATTCTTTTCAAATCGAGGAAATAGATATATATGAAGATAATGACCTTTTAGAAAAATATCACTTAATGATTCCGGTTGTAGAAATGGACGGAAAACAAGTAGAATATGGTAACATTCACAAAGGTGTCATAATAAACTATATAAAGAATGCAGTTAAGAGTTGAATAAGTTTCTATCTCCTGTTACAATAATACACGTAGCAGGGATTATTTTTTTAACCTATGTGGGACACAAAATGTCACTACGGGACGTAAAGTGACCACGAAGGAAAAATGAACCAATGTAGTGAGGAGAAAAGATATGCGCTCATGGATTCAGAACACAAAAAAATTATTACCTGATCTGCTACCTGTTATGCAAACGAGAATGCAAATTCTTCAATACATTAGGCTCATGCAGCCGATTGGAAGAAGAAACTTATCAGCAAGCCTCGGTATGACAGAACGAGTATTGCGAAGTGAAGTTCAAGTTTTGAAAGAACAAAACTTAGTTCACGTCGCTTCTTCTGGAATGACTTTGACAGAAGAAGGAACAGCTTTAGTTCTTGCTTTGGAAGACTTTATGAAAGAAATTTCCGGGTTAAAGGTTTTAGAAAAGCAACTTAAGGAAACATTAGACTTGGATGAAGTTTTCGTTGTCCCTGGTGATAGTGATGAATCACCTTGGGTCAAACTGGAGATGGGCCGTGCTTGTGTGACTTGTATAAAAGACCGTCTGACAGCGAATAATATCGTTGCTGTGGCTGGAGGAACTACGCTAGCTGCTGCTGCGGACATGATGCAACTGGATTGCAAAGATTTACATATGCTATTTGTCCCAGCACGTGGTGGAATTGGAGAAGGTGTTGAATTAGAAGCCAATACCATTTGTGCCAAGATGGCGCAAAATACGATGAGTAATTATCGCTTATTGTATGTTCCAGACCATGTTAGTAGCGAAGCATA
This sequence comes from Bacillus sp. AR8-1, assembly GCF_008042345.1. Lineage (NCBI taxonomy): Bacteria > Bacillati > Bacillota > Bacilli > Caryophanales > Bacillaceae > Bacillus > Bacillus sp. AR8-1. Next base: position 158,133 of record NZ_QNUB01000008.1, on the reverse strand, counting down.
TGCGTCTATTGTGACAGAGCCTTCCGTGAAAGAAGTTCTTGAGTTGATTCGATCTTCCAATATCGTCATTCATGGAATAGGTGATGCGTTAACAATGGCACGTCGCAGAAGTACTTCAGAAGCAGATTGGTTAAAGATTCAGACAAGCGAAGCAGTTGGCGAAGCTTTCGGTTACTACTTTAATGAAGAAGGAAATGTTGTTCATAAAGTAAGAACAGTTGGTATGCAACTTGAGGATTTACAAAATGTATCTCACGTTGTTGCAGTCGCTGGAGGGTCTTCAAAGGCAAAAGCAATACAGGCTGTAATAAAGCAAGGGCACACTTCAATTCTAATTACAGATGAAGGTGCAGCAAAACAATTAACAAAGGGTTTTACCCTTTAATATAATCCCCCAAGGAGGAAATTCAAATGACTAAAATTGGTATTAATGGATTTGGACGTATCGGACGTAACGTATTCCGCGCAGCTCTTAACAACTCTGAGGTAGAAGTAGTAGCAATCAACGACTTAACAGATGCTAAAACATTAGCTCACCTTTTAAAATATGACACAGTTCACGGAACTTTAAATGCAGAAGTATCTGCTAACGAAAACAGCATCGTTGTTAACGGTAAAGAAATTAAAGTTATCGCTGAGCGTGACCCAGCTCAATTACCATGGAGCGACTACGGAGTAGAAGTAGTAGTAGAATCTACTGGCCGTTTCACTAAAAAATCAGACGCTGAAAAACACTTAGGTGGATCAGTTAAGAAAGTTATCATCTCAGCTCCAGCTTCTGACGAAGATATCACTGTAGTTATGGGTGTTAACCATGAACAATACGATGCAGCTAACCACAACGTAGTATCTAACGCTTCTTGTACTACAAACTGTCTAGCTCCATTCGCTAAAGTATTAAACGAAAAATTCGGCGTAAAACGCGGAATGATGACAACAATTCACTCTTACACTAACGACCAACAAATCTTAGACTTACCACACAAAGATTTACGTCGTGCTCGTGCAGCAGCTGAAAACATGATCCCAACATCTACTGGTGCAGCTAAAGCTGTAGCATTAGTATTACCAGAACTTAAAGGTAAATTAAACGGTGGCGCTGTACGTGTTCCAACTGCTAACGTTTCTCTTGTTGACTTAGTTGTTGAACTTGACAAAGAAGTAACAGTTGAAGATGTAAACGCAGCATTCAAAGCAGCAGCTGAAGGCGAATTAAAAGGTATCCTTGGATACAGCGAAGAGCCATTAGTATCTATCGACTATAACGGATGTACAGCTTCTTCTACAATCGATGCATTATCTACAATGGTAATGGAAGGTAACATGGTTAAAGTACTTTCTTGGTACGATAACGAAACTGGTTACTCTAACCGCGTAGTAGACTTAGCAGCTTACATGACTTCAAAAGGTCTTTAATTCTTAATTATATAAGTTATCAATGACAAAACGAGGGAGAGGGTTTGTTCCCTCTCTCTCTTCTTTCGTTTTAAAAGCAAATGTGTTAAGCTTTTGAATGGGTTTTGTCAATCCTAACTAGTAGTCGGAGGGAAATCCAATGAACAAAAAATCAATTCGTGACGTAGATTTAAAAGGTAAGCGTGTATTTTGCCGCGTTGATTTCAACGTACCTATGAAAGAAGGCAAAATTACAGATGAAACTCGTATCCGTGCAGCTCTTCCTACAATTCAATATTTAGTAGAGCAAGGTGCGAAAGTTATTTTAGCAAGCCACTTAGGCCGTCCAAAAGGTCAAGCAGTAGAAGAATTACGTCTTACTCCAGTAGCAGCACGTTTAGGCGAGCTTCTTGGTAAAGATGTTAAAAAAGCGGACGAAGCATTCGGACCAGTTGCACAAGAAATGGTTGCAGCAATGAACGAAGGCGACGTATTAGTTCTTGAAAACGTACGTTTCTATGCGGGCGAAGAAAAGAACGATGCAGAACTTGCGAAAGAATTTGCAGCACTTGCTGACATCTTCGTAAACGATGCATTCGGTGCAGCTCACCGTGCTCATGCTTCTACAGCAGGTATCGCAGACTACCTACCAGCAGTATCTGGTCTATTAATGGAAAAAGAGTTAGATGTACTTGGTAAAGCACTTTCTAACCCAGAACGTCCATTTACAGCTATCATCGGTGGTGCGAAAGTAAAAGATAAAATCGGTGTAATTCGTCATCTATTAGACAAAGTAGATAACTTAATCATCGGTGGCGGACTTGCTTACACATTTGTTAAAGCTTTAGGTCATGAAATTGGTCTATCTCTATGTGAAGACGACAAGATTGAACTAGCTAAAGAATTTATGCAACTTGCAAAAGAAAAAGGCGTAAACTTCTACATGCCAGTTGATGTTGTAATCACTGAGGAATTCTCTGAAACTGCAACAACTAAAATTGTTGGTATCGACTCTATCCCTTCTAACTGGGAAGGCGTGGACATCGGTCCTAAAACACGTGAAATTTATGCAGATGTAATTAAAAATTCTAAGCTTGTTGTATGGAATGGACCAATGGGTGTATTCGAAATGACTCCATTCGCAGAAGGTACAAAAGCAGTAGGACAAGCATTAGCAGATGCAGAAGATACATACTCTGTTATCGGCGGTGGTGACTCTGCAGCAGCTGTTGAAAAATTCGGTATGGCTGATAAAATGAGCCACATTTCTACTGGCGGCGGTGCGTCATTAGAATTCATGGAAGGTAAAGAGCTTCCAGGTGTAGTTTGTCTTAACGACAAATAAGTAGCAGCCAAAGAAAAAGGACGGTGCAAAGCATGCGTAAACCAATTATCGCAGGTAACTGGAAAATGAATAAAACTCTATCTGAAGCAGTTAGCTTCGTAGAGGAAGTTAAAGGTCAAATCCCAGCAGCTTCAGCTGTTGATGCAGTAGTTTGCTCTCCAGCTCTATTCTTAGAGCGCCTTGTAGCAGCAACTGAAGGAACTGACTTACAAGTAGGTGCACAAAACATGCACTTCGAAAAAAATGGTGCATTCACTGGCGAAATTAGCCCAGTAGCACTTAGCGACTTAAAAGTTGGCTATGTAGTACTTGGCCACTCTGAGCGTCGTGAAATGTTTGCTGAAACAGATGAGTCAGTAAACAAAAAGACTATCGCAGCATTTGAACATGGTTTAACACCAATCGTATGTTGTGGTGAGACTTTAGAAGAGCGCGAAAGCGGAAAAACATTTGATCTAGTAGCAGGTCAAGTGACAAAAGCACTTGCAGGTTTAACAGAAGAGCAAGTTAAAGCAACTGTTATCGCTTATGAGCCAATCTGGGCTATCGGTACAGGTAAATCTTCTTCTTCTGCAGACGCAAACGAAGTATGTGCGCACATCCGTAAAGTTGTTGCAGAAGCTGTTTCTCCAGAAGCTGCAGAAGCTGTTCGTATCCAATACGGCGGTAGCGTAAAACCAGAAAACATTAAAGAGTATATGGCACAATCTGACATCGACGGCGCTTTAGTTGGCGGTGCTAGCTTAGAGCCTGCTTCGTTCTTAGGTCTTCTGGGGGCGGTAAAATGAGAAAGCCAACAGCTTTAATCATTCTTGACGGTTTCGGACTTCGTGAAGAAACTTACGGGAATGCTGTAGCACAAGCTAAGAAACCTAATTTTGATGGTTACTGGAACAAATTCCCTCATACAACGCTTACAGCTTGTGGTGAGGCGGTAGGTCTTCCAGAAGGTCAAATGGGTAACTCTGAGGTTGGTCACTTAAATATCGGTGCTGGCCGCGTAGTATATCAAAGCTTAACGCGCGTTAACGTTGCAATTCGTGAAGGTGAGTTCGATAAGAACGAAACTTTCCAAAATGCAATTAAAAGCGTAAAAGAAAAAGGTACTGCACTTCATTTATTCGGTTTACTTTCTGACGGTGGTGTGCACAGTCACATGAACCATATGTTTGCTCTTCTTCGCTTAGCAGCAAAAGAAGGCGTGGAGAAAGTTTATATCCATGCATTCTTAGACGGCCGCGATGTTGGACCACAAACAGCAAAAGGTTATATTGATGCAACGAATGAAGTAATTAAAGAAACAGGAGTAGGACAATTCGCGACTATCTCTGGTCGTTATTACTCTATGGACCGTGACAAGCGTTGGGATCGCGTAGAAAAATGTTACAGTGCTATGGTGAATGGTGAAGGCCCTACTTATAAATCAGCAGAAGAGTGTGTAGAAGACTCTTATGCGAACGGTATCTATGATGAATTCGTATTGCCGTCTGTAATTGTTAACGAAGATAACACGCCAGTTGCAACAATCAATGATGATGATGCAGTTATCTTCTATAACTTCCGTCCAGACCGTGCAATTCAAATTGCTCGTGTATTTACAAACGAAGACTTCCGTGAGTTCGATCGTGGTGAAAAAGTACCTCACATTCCAGAATTCGTATGTATGACACACTTCAGTGAAACTGTAGATGGTTACGTGGCATTCAAGCCAATGAACCTTGATAACACTTTAGGTGAAGTTGTTGCGCAAGCGGGATTAAAGCAACTTCGCATCGCGGAAACTGAAAAGTATCCGCACGTTACATTCTTCTTTAGCGGTGGTCGTGAGGCTGAATTCCCAGGAGAAGAGCGTATCTTAATTAACTCACCAAAGGTTGCAACGTATGACTTGAAACCTGAAATGAGCATTTACGAAGTAACGGACGCTTTAGTAAATGAAATCGAAAATGATAAACATGATGTTATCATTCTTAACTTTGCAAACTGTGATATGGTTGGCCATTCTGGGATGATGGAACCAACAATTAAAGCAGTAGAAGCAACTGACGAATGTTTAGGAAAAGTTGTAGAAGCAATTCTTGCAAAAGATGGTGTAGCACTTATTACTGCTGACCATGGTAATGCTGATCAGGAGTTAACTGCTGATGGCGGTCCTATGACAGCTCATACAACTAACCCGGTTCCTTTCATCGTTACAAAAAATGATGTAGAGCTTCGTGAAGGTGGTATTTTAGGAGATATCGCTCCAACAATGCTTACACTTTTAAATGTGGAACAACCGAAAGAAATGACAGGTAAAACAATTATTAAATAATTTGCTTATATAAAAAGGAGAGAATTTATTATGTCAACAATTATTGATGTTTATGCTCGCGAAGTCCTTGACTCTCGTGGTAACCCAACTGTAGAAGTAGAAGTTTACACAGAAAGCGGCGCTTTCGGACGCGCTATCGTACCAAGTGGTGCATCTACTGGTGAGCACGAAGCAGTAGAATTACGTGACGGTGACAAATCTCGTTACCTTGGTAAAGGTGTTGTTAACGCAGTAAACAACGTTAACGAAATTATCGCTCCAGAAATCGCTGGTTTCGATGTAACTGACCAAGCTGGTATCGACCGTGCTATGATCGAATTAGATGGCACTCCAAACAAAGGTAAACTAGGCGCTAACGCTATCCTTGGTGTATCTATGGCAGTAGCTCACGCAGCAGCTGACTTCGTAGGTCTTCCATTATACCGTTACCTTGGTGGATTCAATGCAAAACAATTACCAACTCCAATGATGAACATCATCAACGGTGGTTCTCACGCTGATAACAACGTTGACTTCCAAGAGTTCATGATCTTACCAGTTGGTGCTCCAACATTCAAAGAATCAATCCGTATGGGTGCTGAAGTATTCCATGCACTTAAAGCTGTATTACATGACAAAGGTCTTAACACTGCAGTAGGTGACGAAGGTGGATTCGCTCCAAACCTTGGTTCTAACCGTGAAGCTCTAGAAGTAATCATCGAAGCTATCGAAAAAGCTGGTTACAAAGCTGGCGAGAACGTATTCTTAGGAATGGACGTTGCTTCTTCTGAGTTCTACAACAAAGAAACTGGTAAATATGACCTTGCAGGCGAAGGCCGTACTGGCTTAACTTCTGCAGAAATGGTTGATTTCTACGAAGAGCTTTGCAAAGACTTCCCAATCATCTCTATCGAAGATGGTTTAGACGAAAACGACTGGGATGGTCACAAATTATTAACTGAGCGTATCGGTGATAAAGTACAATTAGTTGGTGACGATTTATTCGTAACTAACACTCAAAAACTTGCTGAAGGTATCGAAAAAGGTATCTCTAACTCAATCTTAATTAAAGTTAACCAAATCGGTACTTTAACTGAGACTTTCGAAGCTATCGAAATGGCTAAACGTGCTGGTTACACAGCAGTTGTATCTCACCGTTCTGGTGAAACTGAAGATGCTACAATCGCTGACATCGCAGTTGCAACTAACGCTGGCCAAATCAAAACTGGTTCTATGAGCCGTACTGACCGTATTGCTAAGTACAACCAATTATTACGCATCGAAGACGAACTAGGCGAAATCGCTGTTTACGATGGTATCAAATCTTTCTATAACATCAAACGATAATTGTAGAAAATAAACGACAGACCGTGAGAAATCACGGTCTGTTTTTTTATGTTAAAATTGTTCACCTGTCATAAGTGACATGAAATGTTTGAAGAAGCGGTTATAATCAAAATCAATTGCTATTTGATGACTCGGCCAATCAATAAATGGTTTAGGTTCTCCTAAAGAGCGAAATTCTCCAATGCTTGCCCCTTGTGCATAAGATTCTGTCATGACAACGATAGGTGATTTGTGATAGGTAAACATAGAGTTATCAAGTAAAGCGAGTATTGGCATTGTGTCATGGAAGGGGCTGCCCTTTAAATGTGGTAGGGCTTCTTTATAATATCCGTAGTAATAATGCTCGAATAACGGTTTGACAAGTGGGGCTTTTCCTTTTGCCTCAATGTATTCGGCCATTTCTGGTGTAATGATGGAATATTGGGTAACGTTTAATGGGTATATGTACATGTTAGCTGCGGATTGAAGGACTATATTAGCTGCAGTAGGGTCGCCATAAAAGTTTGCTTCGGAAATAGGGGTAACATTACCAGGATGTAAAAAGGCACCGCCCATTACGTAGTAGGATTTAACTTGCTCCATTAATTGTTTACATACGATAAATAAAATTGCTAGGGAGGTAAGTCTTCCTAAGCTCACAATAATTAATTCATCTTTATACTGTTCAATAAGAGGAATAACTTCAAAAAAATTCTCCATTTCTTCGTTAGTTACATTCACCTTTGGAATAATTGGCCCGAGCCCTTGTTTCCCGTGTACATCTGTAAAAAAAGCAGGAGGAGCACCAGTAATTGGACGTTCTGATCCACCAAAGATTTTGATATTTCTACCCTTTACTTCGCTTGTAAGAAAATGAGCATTTTCTAAGGCCATTTTTTTTGGAACATTGCCGTAATCAGCAACGATACCGACGATTTCTATTTCATTGATAAAGAATGCTAAGAGGAGAGCCATCGTATCATCAATCCCAGGATCACAAAAAATAAGAACTTTTTTGGGCATATGTTCACCACCTATATTGTTTATCCCGTACAAACCCGCTTGGTGAAGGCTAATAATCAATGGGGATGAGGAAACCCTCAATGATTAAAGTTTCACTTTATATATATGTAAGTTTAAGGATAAAAAGATTATTTTATTGAAATAACAGTCTTGTAAATTCAGAAAATAAAAACTTTTTATATTAGGTCAAGGTTTTTGACGTAATTTTTGTTTGAAAATGCAGTCATATCAAGGTTGTAAGCGTATAACATAGGCTGTTTTTGCTGTCAAGTTGATAAATTGCAGCTTTTTACAATTTATACTATGATAAAGATATTAACAGAAGATCGTATAAACATGAGGGATGATGAACATGAAATTTACAAAGATTCTTGTCCAAATTGCTGCTCTTTACGTGTTTTATATGGTTGGAACTTGGGTGCAAGAAATGTTAAACATTCCAATTCCAGGAAGTTTGATAGGGATGTTCCTCTTACTTGTTTTACTTAGCCTAAAAGTTCTTCCAGTGAAATGGTTCGATTTAGGAGCAGAAACACTCGTTGCTATTATGCCGTTTTTATTAATTCCGCCAACGCTTGGCCTAATGAATTACGGTGCTTTTTTTATGAGTAAAGGAATTTCTCTTTTCATTACAGTTGTAGCGAGTACATTTTTAATTATTATTGTCGCAGGACATACAGGACAATATCTTGCGAATAGGAAGGAAAGAGAGTCGCGATGAGCCAAATATTAATCGGAATCGGTTGGGTTCTTTTTACGTTGCTATTATATCAATTATCTAAAAAAATCTATAAATTATTTCCAACACCATTCACCATTCCAATGCTTGTAGCAACAGGATTAATGGCTTTCCTATTTATCGTGCTTGATATACCATATCAACATTATATGGAAAGTGGTGGTGGCTGGATTGCAAAGCTACTTGGACCCGGTGTTGTAGCATTTGCAATTCCTCTTTATAAACAACGTCATGTTCTGCAAAAATATGTTGTACCGATTGCTGGCGGGGTATTAGTAGGTACAACAGTCGCAATCGCTAGTGATTTTGCTATTGCTTCACTTATGGGAACAGATAAAAGCTTAATCTTATCGTCTTTACCAAAATCGGTGACAATGCCAGTTGCGATGAGCGTTTCTGAACAAGTTGGTGGTGTACCTTCCTTAACAGCAGCTTTCGTTGTTATCGCAGGTATTACTGGAACAATTACAGGACCTCTCTTATTAAAATGGAGCCGTGTTACAAACTCAGTTGGTAAAGGTATCGGATTTGGATGTGCTTCTCATATTATGGGTGTTATGAGAGCGATGAAAAATAACGAACATGAAGGTGTTATTGGATCGGTAACAATGACATTAACAGCAATTTTGACATGTTTACTTGGACCGTTATTTGCAATGATGTTTATGTAATAGAAGAAAAGCGAGAGCGACTCTATAGCTCTCGCTTTTCTATAGGATTTATGCTACAGTTACAATAACTGAATCTTTGTAGGAGGTACGCCAAGTGCATACGTTATTATCCGTTTTACTTATTACTGTATCGATTTTAATGATTGTTATGGTACTTATGCAGTCTAGTAATAGCTCAGGCCTTTCAGGTGCAATTTCAGGCGGTGCAGAGCAATTATTTGGTAAGCAAAAAGCACGTGGAATTGAAGCAGTATTAAACCGTATTACAATTGTTTTAGCTGTATTGTTCTTTGTATTAACAATTGCTGTTACGTACTTAAACTTATAGAATTGAAAGAAGAAGCGTTAGTAAGATGTACTAATGGTTCTTCTTTTTTGTTTTGCCATTTGAAAGATGTTTCTAATTAGATTATAGAAATGTAAATATGGTACACTAGATATAGAAAGAATACGACTAGATTACAGAAGAGAAAGAGGAGAAGTACATGATGAAATTAGCATCTCCGAAACCATTTACATTTGAGGGTGGAGACCGCGCTGTTTTATTACTACATGGATTCACAGGGAACTCAGCTGATGTACGTATGTTAGGGCGTTTCTTAGAAAAGAAAGGCTATACTTGTCATGCGCCAATTTATAAAGGGCACGGTGTACCACCAGAAGAGCTTGTTCATACAGGCCCTACAGATTGGTGGCAAGATGTAACGGAGGCATATCAGCTTTTAAAAGATAAAGGTTTTGAGAAAATTGCTGTTGTTGGATTGTCACTTGGCGGCGTATTTTCTTTAAAATTAGGTTATACAGTACCGGTTTTAGGTGTAGTACCAATGTGTGCACCGATGTATATTAAGAGCGAAGAAACGATGTACCAAGGTATATTGGCATATGCCCGCGAATATAAAAAACGTGAGCAAAAATCACCAGAACAAATTGAACAAGAAATGTTGGAATTCCAAAAGAAACCGATGAATACATTAAAAGCATTACAACAATTAATTGCTGACGTACGTAACAATGTGGATATGATTTATGCACCAACATTTGTTGTACAAGCACGTCATGACGAAATGATTAATACAGATAGTGCTAACATTATTTATAACGGTGTAGAATCTACGTTAAAAGACATTAAATGGTATGAAGACTCTACGCATGTCATTACACTTGATAAACAACGTGACGAGCTACATGAGGATGTATATAACTTCTTGGAGCAACTAGATTGGTAAGATCTAGTTGCCTCTTTTTTTCATAAGGAATTTTTTGTGAAAACTGTAAAAATCATAAGGGGAGTATTGAAGTTTCGCTTTATACATCCCCTATCTTTCGGATACACTAAATAATATAAGGTTTTAAAGGAGGTATTTTTGCTTGGAAGAAATTACACAAGAACATATTGATAAGTTGTTATTATTTATGAGAGAAGAAGCGTATAAACCGCTAACGATACAAGAGTTAGAAGAGGCATTTGGAATTGAAGGTTCTGAGGGCTTTAAAGATTTTGTAAAGGCACTTGTAATGATGGAAGAGAAGGGACTTGTTATTCGTACACGTAGCAACCGTTACGGTCTTCCTGAAAAGATGAATTTAGTAAGAGGTAAGTTAATTGGACATGCACGTGGTTTTGCATTCGTTGTACCAGACGAGAAGAAAACGGGAGACGATGATCTTTTCATCCCTCCTACAGAATTAAACGGTGCACTTCATGGCGATACAGTATTAGCACGACTTAGTTCTCAATCGAGCGGTTCACGTCAAGAAGGTTCAATTGTACGCATTTTAGAGCGTGGAACGAAAGAACTTGTTGGTACATATACAGAATCGAAAAACTTTGGCTTTGTTATACCTGACAATAAGCGCTGGACGAGTGATATCTTTATCTTGAAAAGTGCATCAATGGGTGCTGTAGAAGGTCATAAAGTAGTTGTGAAAATTACGAGCTACCCAGAAAACCGTTTAAGTGCAGAAGGTGAAGTTATTCAAATTCTAGGTCATAAAAATGATCCAGGAGTAGATATTTTATCTGTCATTCATAAACATCATTTACCTTTAGCATTCCCTGAAGAAGTGATGGAGCATGCAAACAGTGTACCAGAAACGATTTCAGAAGAAGATTTAAAAGATCGCCGTGATTTACGTGATCAAATGATCGTAACGATTGATGGTGCAGATGCGAAAGATTTAGATGACGCTGTTACAGTAACGAAGCTTGAGAACGGCAATTACAAGCTAGGCGTTCACATTGCGGATGTAAGTCATTACGTTCAAGAAGGTTCTCCAATTGATGTAGAAGCAGCGGAAAGAGCGACAAGTGTGTATCTTGTTGACCGTGTAATTCCGATGATTCCACATCGTCTATCTAACGGTATTTGCTCATTAAATCCGAAAGTAGACCGTCTGACATTATCTTGTGAAATGGAAATCAACAACTTAGGTGATGTTGTTAAACACGAGATTTTCCAAAGTGTGATTAAAACGACAGAGCGTATGACGTATGCTGACGTAAGAAGCATTTTAGAAGATGAGGACGAAGAGTTAATTAAGCGTTATGAGCCATTAGTACCGATGTTTAAAGAGATGGGGCAATTGGCACAAATTCTACGTGAAAAACGTATGCGCCGTGGTGCAATTGACTTTGACTTTAAAGAAGCGAAAGTATTAGTAGATGAAGAAGGAAAACCGACTGATGTTGTTATGCGCGATCGCTCTGTATCAGAGAAGTTAATTGAAGAATTTATGCTTGTTGCGAATGAAACAGTAGCAGAGCACTTCCACTGGATGAACGTACCGTTTATGTACCGTGTCCATGAAGATCCGAAAGAAGATAAGCTTGAGCGTTTCTTCGAGTTTGTAACGAACTTCGGATATGCGGTAAAAGGACGTGCGAATGAAGTGCACCCTCGTGCGCTGCAACAAATTCTTGAAATGGTTCAAGGACAGCCAGAAGAAGTAGTTATTTCAACAGTTATGCTTCGTTCTATGAAGCAAGCTCGTTACGATGCGGATAGTTTAGGACATTTCGGTTTATCAACTGAGTTCTACACACATTTCACATCACCAATTCGTCGTTACCCAGATACAATTGTTCATAGATTAATTCGTGAATACATTATTAATGGTAAAGTCGACAATGAAACGCAAGCAAAATGGCGTGAAAAATTACCTGAGATTGCAGAGCACTCTTCTAATATGGAACGCCGTGCTGTTGAAGCAGAGCGTGAAACAGATGAGATGAAAAAAGCAGAGTATATGGTTGATAAGATCGGTGAAGAGTATGACGGTATGATTAGCTCTGTAACAAACTTCGGTTTATTCGTAGAGCTTCCAAATACAATTGAAGGTCTTGTACACGTTAGTTATTTAACGGATGATTACTACCGTTATGACGAGCAACATTTCGCTATGATCGGAGAGCGTACAGGAAACGTATTCCGCATCGGTGACGAAATTACAATTCGCGTTATTAACGTAAACAAAGACGAGCGTGCAATCGACTTTGAAATCGTTGGCATGAAAGGTACACCTCGCCGTAAGTTCAAAGATCGTCCAGTCGTTATCGAGCAGCCAAGAACAGGCAGAAAGAAACGCGGTGGACGTAGCGAGCGCAGTAATGAGCGCGGCGGTGAACGTGGCACAGGTAGAAAATTTGACCGTGGTGGCAAAGGAAAAGGAAGAGGATCCGCATCTGCATCCACATCCACATCCGCAAGTCAGCCAGGGAAAAAAGATGGTAACGGCAAGAAGAAAAAAGGATTTTTCGAAAACGTACCAGGATTCAAGAAGAAAAAGAAAAAGCGTAAGTAAGAAAAGGATGGCTTCGCTTTGATGAAAAGCGGGGCTTTTTCTTTTTTCTTGGTGGCTTGAGAGCGAGCCACTTTCGCTTTTTATGGAATCCAGCTACAGTGGCTAGAATGTTCGGCGGCTTCACTTCTTCCCGAGAGGCAAAGAGCGCCTCAAGGTCAGAAGCTCCATCCACCTCACATTCTGAACGAGCCACTTTCGCTTTTTGTTTACATTTGTTACAATAGTAAAAATAGAGGAGGGACGTTATATGCCAAAAGGTACAGGTAAGGTTATTGCACAAAATAAAAAAGCGTTTCATGATTATTTCATTGAAGAAACATACGAAGCAGGGCTTGTCCTTCAAGGAACGGAAATTAAGTCGATTCGCGCTGGTCGCGTGAACTTGAAAGATGCGTTTGCACGTGTACATAATGGTGAAGTATGGGTTCATAATATGCACATTAATACGTACGAACAAGGGAATCGTTTCAACCATGATCCACTTCGTACGAGAAAATTACTTCTTCATAAAAAAGAAATTGATAAGCTAGCAGGCGCTGCAAAAGAAACAGGTTACGCATTAGTTCCACTTAGAATCTATTTGAAAAATGGATTTGCAAAAATGGCACTTGGTTTAGCAAAAGGTAAGAAACAATACGATAAACGTCACGATTTAAAAGAGAAAGAAGCGAAACGTGAAATTGCACGCGTGTTCCGTGATCGCCAAAAGATGTAATACAGATATTTACATTTGTAAAACGGCGCGCGTATGATATAATAACTTATGTAAGGTTGTTGCACATTGAAAAACAGCTCTTAGTAGCTATCACGATATTTTCTTCGTATGCTCCATTTTTATCATGGGGACGTTACGGATTCGACAGGGATAGTTCGAGCTTAGGTTGCGAGTCGAGGGGATCGGCCTCGTTAAAACGTCAAAGCCTATAATTGGCAAACAAAACAATCTTTCTTTAGCTGCTTAATTGCACTAAAGGTTCCTCCCTCCATCGTCCATGTGGTAGGGTAAGGGACTCAAACTAAGTGGACTACGCCGGAGTTCGCCGTCTGAGGACAAAGGAAGAGAACAACCAGACTAGCAACTTGGAAGCCTGTCGATAGGCCGAAGAGTTCGCGAAATGCTAATATATCGACTACACTCGTAGAAGCTTAAGTGCCGATATTTTTGGACGTGGGTTCGACTCCCACCGTCTCCACCAATACATATTTGGTGGTTTTTTTATTTTGTATAACAAGAAGCATAAGATGGCCGTTTTGGCCAACTTATGCTTCTTTTAGTTTACGGCCAACTTATGTTTCCAGGATTTGAAGAATATTTTTAATGTCGCCTTTAAATAAAGTCGCGACTTTTAGGGATAGCATCACATCATCATCAATCTAAGAATAGCAAATACCCCAAAACGAAAAAAATGTACATTTTTTTCGTTTTGGGGCGTTATAAAATCCTTAAGTTGATGGGCATATGGCGACTCATTTCTAGAATTGTTTTCATGTGTCAATGATAGAAATATATTTTTAATTATGGCTACTTTTCAACTAGTACGATATCATCAAGATAGGCATCACCGATGTTAACATATCCATTAATTTGTAAGATGACCTTATATGGATTATTAGTATTTAGAGTAGTAAATTCAACCGATTTTTGTTCATACTGTGTGGAAGTAAACGTCATAACAAATGTGTTTTCTCCCCCAGGAGACTGTGCTCCTACAAATAAGGTTTTTTCAGGACCCGATACTTTTCCAGATGCGGACATGATGTATGTAGTATTAGGCTTCAAAGTTACGTCTCCCTTAAGATGACCAGCTCCTGAACTAAAATGAAGTCCTTTAGAATTATTTACTCCTGCATGCTCTTCAATATTGTAAATTAAAGAGCCATATGCTGGTTTAAAAGGTTCTAAACTTGAATTGTGGTCAAAATCAATATTTAAAATATAAGGGTTCTCCTTCTCCTTTAATTGTACATTATCAAACTTAACCCTCCCATTTGCTGTAGAAGCAAGTTTGACAGCAAAGTTTGACACATCTTCCCCTGTTTTAAACTTCATCTCATGATGTTCCGGCTTAAATCCTGAATATTGCTTTTTTGTTAATGGAACGATTTCTTGATGGGCATTCAGATTACCTACTGTTACTTCTGATGGAGAACCTATACTTCCCGCTATATCAAATGTTAATGTATATTCTGTATTCGGCTTTACAGTAACAGGCTGATAGGCTGTGTCTGCATGTATTAATTTGAGATAATGATTGGCTGGTTCAGAAGTGCCGATATTCTCGGTAGAAGAATTAGGATTAGATAAAATCCAGTTATTTAGCCCATCCTCAAAATCTCCATTCTTAACTTGTTCATTTGCAGATGAACTATCTGCTGATACAATACCTGAAAAACCTATACTGGCACTTAATACAATTGCTGTAGAAAAGACTCCTATACCGACTTTTTTTAACAATTTCTTCATCTCCTTTGGTCAGATTAAAATTTACTTTTTCATATTTCTATATATGTTTGGATAAACCTGCCAAAGAACAACTTTAACAATAAATAATTTATGTATCCGAGATTTAGGTTATTTTCATTTGAAGGGGTAGAGGGAGCAACCGTGCCGTGAAGTGTAAAGTAACTTACAGAAAATGTAATACACGATGCGTCGACAGTTGCAAAAATTAACATTTATGCAACACTCCACTTGGGCTTGATTTTTATGGCGCCATAACGTTGCATATATTGTGTTGCAAATTAATTTTCGATAATACGGTGATATTCGTAGCGAAATAGAAAATAGATATTTGCAACACTATGAATACCTTAACGTACTGCAAAATGATTACCAAAAACCTTTTTAAAAAGTGCACCGTACACTTTTTATCCTTTTACTGAAATCTACTTTGCACTTCCCAGCACAGGTGCCCCTTCTAGCCCTTGAAAGATCTTCAATATATATAAGGACACCTCGCTCAAATTGAACGGGTAAAGAAAGCATATCAAGAGAGCAAAGTGACCTATTAACTAACGAAAGCGTCACTTCCACTTGCTCGTTTATTAAGGTTATTAGTATCAATTTGGCCAAACATTATTCCAAAGCTACATTAATAAAACACACGGCAAGCTTATGGTTTTTTTTGTTTATGGAAAAGTTATGGTTCTAAAAATAGAATGTATCTAATTTCTTGGTTCTTTCAATTGCATCCTCAATGTACCTTGTGTGTTATCCCTTAAATATCACAATTTTATCCAGTCAAAGCTCGATTGGTGAGGACTGATATTCAGTGGGGGATGAACATCTCCGCTCATTTAATTATAAATTCGTTTTATTCGAATATTCATATGTTTTGTGTTTTTAACCATACCTATTGTAAGATTATATAGAGTTCTCCTAATAAGCTGTTTTAATGGATTATTTAGGGATTTTTAATTTATAAATCTTAAATTGTTTTTTCAGGATAATTTTTTATCTAAATAAGTTATATTGAAGTAGAGGTGAACCATCGGTGAAGCAGGTGTTGGTGATTAAAAATGAACGGTCTTCAGCAAAGAAAATTGTAAGCGGTCTAACGCAAGAAGGCTATTTCATTTTAAAACTTCACAATGAAAACCAAGGTTTAAATATAATATATGAACAAGATTGGGATATTATCATATTGGATTGGGACTCATTAAGTATATCGGGACCAGAAATTTGCAGACAAATACGACTTGTTAAAACGACACCGATCATTATTGTGACCGACAATATTTCTAGTAAGGATTGCATAGCAGGGCTACAAGCAGGAGCAGATGATTATATAAGGAAACCATTTGTGAAAGAAGAATTAGTAGCAAGGGTTCAAGCGATTTTAAGGAGAAGTGACTATATCCAGCAAAATGAGATGAAATTTTTTCAGTTTAAAGATCTCTTTGTTGATGCATCTAGCAATATTGTGAAAAAAGGTGGCGAAAATCTCTCACTTACTAAGCGCGAGTATGATTTACTTGTATTTTTAATCAAAAACAAAAACACAATATTGAGCCGTGAAATGCTTTTGAATCAAGTATGGGGATATAACGTAGTAGTAAATCCAAATGTAGTAGACTTATATATTGGGTATGTAAGAAAAAAGTTAAAGTGCGAGAAGAAAGACAGATATATTCAAACGATACATGGCAGAGGCTATTCAATGATTGACTGATAAAAATAAGATAATAAAAAAATGAGTAAAACTATTTCATTCAGTTTTACTCGTTTTTTTATTAAATGTGATAATCAAATAGTTTCTGAGAAGTATTAAAAGATGTAAAAAAATATTTCTATCAGGTAATGGATTATGAAAACATTAGCTATTAATGAGCATTTTTTGCAGGGGAAATTATGGTTTATAAGGTGCTCATCTTTTGGGTATTGTGTAGGGGACGATTCTAGCGCGCATTAGTTGAGACCGGATCTAATGAAAGTGTCTACTCGAAAAAAATCGACACGCTCTGAAGAATAAAGGTTAATCAACACGCCCGACTTCATATATTACTTTGTTTGCCTGATTTTATGAATTCACACCATTCACAAGATTTTCACAGAATTAATGACTATACTAATTAACAGGATGTTCAAATGAAAATGATTATCAATAGCGATTCAATTGAATAAAAGTTACCTTCTAATTCAATCTATGGATGTCATCATTTTCGAAATAAATCACACTATAAGGAGTATACATATGAAAAAATCTATGCTTTTAAAATTAGTGAGTATTCTAGCAATTTTCACTTTAATGTTAGTAGCTTGCTCAGATTCAAGTAAAGAAACTTCGAAGGCTAATAATAAAGATAATGGTAGTGATAAGCCAAAAACGGTTGAAATCACTGATGCTCATGGAACTGTTAAAGTCCCTGTAAACCCAAAGAATGTAGTTGCTTTGGATAACAGAACTTTTGAAACTTTATCTGATTGGGGAATTAAATTAGCGGCTGCTCCAAAGGATATCATGCCTGCTGATTCAGCATATAAAAAGGATGAAAAAGTTCAAAATATTGGGAATCACCGTGAACCAAATCTTGAAATTATTGCAGCGGCAAACCCTGACCTTGTAATCGTTGGTCAAAGATTTGCTGACCATTACGAAGAAATCAAAAAATTAGTACCAAATGCAGCAGTTATTGATCTTAATTTTGATGTCTCTGAGAAAGCTACTAAGCCTGGCGAAAACTTAGTAAAAGGACTTAAAGATTCTACAGTTACTTTAGGAAAAATCTTTAATAAAGATAAAGAAGCTAAACAATTAGTAGCTGATTTTGATAAATCTATTGAAAAAGCAAAATCTGCTTATAACGGAAAAGATAAAGTTATGAGTGTTATCGTTACTGGTGGTAATATTGGTTTTGCTGCTCCACATTCTGGGCGCGTTTGGGGACCAATGTATGAAATTTTCGGTTGGACTCCAGCGTTAGAAGTTTCAAATTCTACTGCAGGTCATAAAGGTGATGACGTTTCTGTTGAAGCTATTGCACAAACAAATCCTGATTGGATTTTCGTATTAGATCGTGATGCTGCAACATCTGATGCAGCTAAGTCAACACCTGCTAAGGATGTTATTTCTAAATCACCTGCTCTTCAAAACACAACTGCTGTTTCTAAAAAACAAGTTATTTATGCACCAGAAGATACTTACACAAATGAATCAATTCAAACTTATATAGAGTTATTTGGAAATATGGCAAAAACTTTAGCTAAGTAGTGTAAAGGAGTACGAAACAGTGTCAAAAAATATAATTTCTAGGGTTGAGAATATTTCTCAACCCCAGTTTTATAATCACAATAAATTATGGACAAAACCTTTTATAATAGCAGTTATAGTTGTTATAATTTTAGGGATTATATCACTGTTTACTGGAGTTTATGATATACGTGGACAAGAGGACGGGACAGAGATGTTTTTCATAACTCGTGTTCCGAGAACAGCTGCATTAATGCTTACTGGAGCTGCGATGGCGATGGCAGGGCTCGTAATGCAACTCATTACACAGAATCGCTTTGTTGAACCTACTACAACGGGGACTATTGAATGGTCAGGCTTAGGCCTGCTTTTTGTGTATTTATTATTTCCTGCCCCGACTTTAGTTCAAAGAATGACTGGTGCAATCATTTTTTCTTTTATAGGAACTATGATTTTCTTTCTATTTTTAAGAAGAGTTAAGCTTCGTTCGTCTTTAATTGTTCCGATTATTGGATTGATGCTTGGAGCAGTAATTTCTGCAGTGTCTACTTTTTTAGGACTCCTTTTTCAAAAGACGCAAAGTATTGAAACTTGGTTTGTAGGTTCATTTGCTAACATTCAGGTGGGAAGATATGAATATTTATGGCTGATTGTTATCATTACTTTTCTTATTTTTATGTATGCTAATAGATTGACTTTAGCTGGACTAGGAGAAGATGTCGCAACAAGTCTTGGAGTTAATTACAATAGAATTGTTCTTTTTGGGACTGCTCTTATCTCTGTTGCAGTTGGAATTGTTGCAGCTGTTATTGGACACTTACCTTTCTTAGGATTAATTGTGCCAAATATCGTTTCAATGTTTAGAGGTGATGATCTTAGGAGTAATTTACCTTGGGTTTGTGTGATCGGA
Organism: Bacillus sp. AR8-1; assembly: GCF_008042345.1. Taxonomy (NCBI): domain Bacteria; kingdom Bacillati; phylum Bacillota; class Bacilli; order Caryophanales; family Bacillaceae; genus Bacillus; species Bacillus sp. AR8-1. Next base: position 138,937 of record NZ_QNUB01000008.1, on the reverse strand, counting down.
ATGGGATCAATAACTGCCTGTGACATCATTTCTCGAACAATTATACAGCCTTTTGAATTACCTGTTTCTTTAATACTTGCAACAGTGGGAGCAGTCGTGTTTATTACTATTTTATTGAGACAAAGAAAACCAAGGAGGCTACGATGATCACATTAGAATATAGAAAAAAAGAAAATGTCGAAATCGATTCTAGCCTTCATAATGAAAGTAGATCAGCTAGCGCTTTTCGGTCTAAGAAGGAAGCAAGACGTTATTGGATTTTACTGATAACATTGATTGCTTTAGGTCTTCTTTCTTCATATGGACTTTTAGTTTATAACAATCCAGTTCCGATAGATTCACCTTCTTTTATCCCAGTCGTTAAGAGAAGGATAGTAGCTATTGTTGCAATGATTATTGCTGCGGTTTGCCATAGCTTGTCGACAGTTGCTTTCCAATCTATTACGAATAATAAAATTATTACTCCATCGCTTTTAGGTTTCGAATCACTTTATTCAGCAATTCAAACGAGTACAGTATTCTTCTTTGGTGCTAGTGCGTTAATAAATTTTAATGGAATTGGATCATTTTTATTCCAAGTTGTTGTTATGGTCTTCATGAGTTTGATACTTTATGGATGGTTACTTTCCGGTAAATACGGGAATTTACAACTTATGCTTTTAGTTGGAATTATTATTGGTACCGGGCTAAATTCAGTGTCAACTTTCATGAGAAAACTACTTGCGCCTTCAGAATTTGATATTTTACAAGCAAGATTATTTGGTTCTGTTAATCATGCAGATCCTGCATATTTTCCTATTGTAATTCCTATGATCATAATTGTAGCAGTATTAATTTTTGCTCATTCTAAGAATTTGAATGTTTTGTCACTAGGAAAGGATGTTGCTACTTCTTTTGGAGTTAAATACCAACCTAGTGTAATTTATACGCTTGTATTAGTAGCTATTTTAATGTCCATTTCAACAGCTCTAATTGGGCCACTTACTTTCTACGGCTTTTTAGTGGCAACTTTGAGTTATCAGGCAGCGTCAACTTATGATCATAGATATATTTTTCCGATGGCTTTTGCTATAGGATTTTTAATAATGACGAGCGCATACTTTTTAATGTATCATGTATTCCATGCTCAAGGTGTAGTTTCAGTTATTATTGAATTATTCGGTGGAATCATATTCTTAACTATAGTTTTAAGGAAGAGGGCTTTATGATAAAAATTGATAATGTTAAAAAGTTCTATACTGATAAGGTAAAAATAGGACCTTTGGATATTGAAATACCAAAAGCAGGCTTTACTTCTTTAATTGGACCAAATGGCGCTGGAAAGTCAACGACACTTTTGATGATTGGCAGACTTTTAGATATGGATGAAGGTCAAATTCAGGTAGCAAATATGGATGTTTCTGAATCCAAATCAAAAGACTTAGCAAAAGTTTTGACTATATTGCGACAAGAAAATCATTTTGTAACTAGGCTTACTGTGAGACAACTAGTTGGATTTGGGCGCTTTCCTTATTCAAAGGGAAGATTGACTAAAGAAGATGAGGCTATCATCTCTAAATATATCGATTTCTTAGATTTAACTAGTTTAGAGAATAGATATTTAGATGAGCTTTCTGGTGGTCAAAGACAAAGGGCATATGTAGCGATGGTATTGTGCCAAGAGACGGAATATGTACTTTTGGACGAACCTTTGAACAACCTTGATGTTGCTCGTTCTGTTCAAATGATGGAGCATTTGAGACGTGCAGCTAATGAATTTGGACGAACAATTTTGACTGTCATGCATGACATAAATTTTGCAGCTAAATATTCGGATAAAATTTGTGCTATGAAAGATGGACAAATTGCTGCTTTTGGAACAGTAGAAGAAGTTATGGACCCAACACTTTTGACAGATATTTTTGAAACAAAAATAGAGATTATTAATGGTCCTTATGGGCCAATCGCTGTTTATTAGTTATAAAATGTCTTGCGTAGATTATGCAAGACACTCTAGTTGAAGTTGCTGTCTGTATTTTATAGGCAGCAGCTTTTTTTATGTGATTACTCATAAAATGCAAAAGAATGCTTCACCTTTTCAAGTATGTACCAAGTGGAAAAAATATCTCTGTATAATTTTTCAAAAGAATTCAGCTTGTTTTTTGTATATGTAATATTGCATATCAGAGTGTATTGATAAAAGTGTAAGGGGTCACTATAATGAGGGCATAAAGATAAATCATATTTTCGTAGCAATAAAAAGGAGGAAATAATATGGAAATCGCAATGGCAGTTTTAAAATTTGTAGGTGGCGTAATCCCGTTAATTCAAGAACTTTTAAAAGCATTTATGTAAGTTTATTAGTTAGCTATCATTTATCAATCATTATCATATTTTACTAAAAAAAGAACGGGGTGATTTTTCTGAATATTAAGAAAAACACTAAAAGAAGAAAGTTCCTTACATGTTTATTAGTTAGTCTATGCACTATTAATTATTCATCTATTTCCTTCGCAGAAACACAAGCCAGTAATGTAACTGATGTAACCAAAAATGCTAGTGGCATTAATACTGGTATAGCAAATCTTAAATATAATAATCAAGAGGTTTTAGCTGTAAATGGTGATAAAGTAGAAAGTTTTGTTCCGAAAGAAAGTATCAATTCAAATGGTAAATTTGTAGTAGTGGAACGCGAGAAAAAATCACTTACAACGTCACCAGTCGATATTTCAATTATTGATTCTGTAGTGAATCGCACGTATCCAGGAGCTGTACAACTTGCAAATAAAGCTTTTGCAGACAATCAACCAAGTTTATTAGTGGCTAAGAGAAAGCCTTTGAATATTAGTATAGACTTACCGGGCATGAGAAAAGAAAATACAATCACTGTCCAAAATCCGACATATGGTAATGTAGCTGGAGCAGTAGACGATTTAGTATCTACTTGGAATGAAAAGTATTCTACAACACATACGTTACCTGCAAGAATGCAGTATACGGAATCTATGGTTTATAGTAAATCACAAATAGCAAGTGCTCTTAATGTTAACGCTAAATATCTTGATAACAGTCTAAACATTGATTTTAATGCGGTTGCAAATGGAGAGAAAAAAGTGATGGTAGCGGCGTATAAGCAAATATTTTATACGGTAAGTGCTGAACTACCTAACAATCCATCCGACCTTTTTGATAATAGCGTTACTTTTGACGAGTTAACTCGAAAAGGCGTAAGTAATTCGGCTCCACCTGTTATGGTTTCAAATGTAGCTTATGGTAGAACGATTTATGTAAAATTAGAAACAACATCTAAGAGCAAAGATGTACAAGCTGCTTTTAAAGCCTTACTTAAGAATAACAGCGTTGAAACAAGTGGACAGTATAAAGATATTTTTGAAGAAAGTACCTTTACTGCTGTAGTATTAGGCGGAGATGCGAAAGAGCATAACAAGGTTGTTACTAAAGATTTCAATGAAATCCGAAATATTATTAAAGATAATGCTGAATTAAGTCTTAAAAATCCAGCATACCCAATTTCATATACAAGTACTTTCTTAAAAGATAATGCAACTGCTGCTGTTCATAACAATACAGATTATATTGAGACGACAACTACAGAATATTCAAGTGCTAAAATGACACTTGATCATTACGGTGCTTACGTTGCTCAATTTGATGTATCTTGGGATGAATTCACATTTGATCAAAAGGGTAACGAAGTACTAACACATAAAACGTGGGATGGTAGTGGAAAAGACAAAACGGCTCATTACTCTACAGTTATCCCTCTTCCGCCGAATTCAAAAAATATAAAAATTGTAGCAAGAGAATGTACAGGTCTTGCATGGGAATGGTGGAGAACAATTATTAATGAACAAAACGTTCCATTAACAAATGAAATAAAAGTTTCAATTGGAGGAACAACATTATACCCAACAGCTAGTATTAGTCATTAAGTATAAAAAAGCGCCCTATAAGTAGGGCGCTTTTTACTCTTTCCAAAATTGTTCTAATAGAATGACAAGCATGGTACCCACAAGTAAGCCATTACTTAAAACATATTGTAAGGAAGAAGGAATTCCGCTAAATGCACTTTCTGGAAGAAACAATATTCCTAAACTGATTAATAATGAAATTCCTAATATAGTTAATCGGCGTTGATTTACTGCTTCACGTAAAATGGATTGAAATGAAATGCCTATTACTTGGACAAATGTTGCTAAAAGTGCAGCATTAGCAATAGGTCCTGGTAGCAAGGATATAAAGTTTACAATTGAGGGAATAAAAGAAATTCCTGCTAATATAAGACTTGCTATAAGGAACGACTTCACTTTTCTTTGTCCTGTTAGTTTGATAAATCCTGCTGATGCAGGTAATGGTACAATTCCAATTGTAGAGAACAACGACGAGATAATATGTGATATACCTCCGACCCATACACCACGGTTCAGTGTTTGCTTTTCATTTTCTTTAGATAATGGAGCCACTTGTTTTACAGCCGAAATAGCAGCGATTGTATTTGCAACTAAAAGAAATGTAAATAAAGTTGCAGTTAGAGTCATTCCAATATCGAATCTAGGTGTGCCCCAAGCAAATATCTCTGGTAACTTAACTAGTGTTGTGTGCGAAGGCATATGAGATGATTTTCCTAATACTGCATACAAAAGCCAACCGCATGAAATTCCAAGTAATACAGCGTAACTTTTCATCCATCCTTTCCCTTTAATTGATAAGAAAGTAATAAGGGCAAAAACAAAGAGAGCAATAGTAGCTGTTGTATAGTCAGGATGGGTTGCAGATCCTTGTAATCCTATCATTCCTTTTACTAACACACCACTAAGCTGAAGTGCTAAGATTAAAAGAAAAGTTCCTGTAACTAAAGGGGTAAATAAACGTAAGATTCGATGTACAAGCCCTGTTATACCAAGTATGAAGAGTAATATACCTGCAATAATTAACCCGCCTTCTAAAAGTTGCAACACGTCTTTTGCACTTTGTCCCTGATGCATAGCGATTTGTCCCGATATGACAAATATACTTACCCATGAACCGGCTGGCCCATCCGCGATGGGATAGCGATGCCCAAACCATACTTGTATAAATGAACTTATTCCTACCACTAAAAAAGTTTGCTGCATTAATGTTGAGACATCCTCTATTGGTAAATGGAATATGCCACCAATAATTATAGGTAATGCAATTGCATTTGCTAATAGAAACACAAACCATTGTAGAATATTAAAGCTCGTATCAAAGTATTCTTTATTCATATTATTCTCCTTTGCCGAAAAAGAATCTCATATTAAAAATCCATCCTTTCTACACAGTTAGATTAAAAAGGATGGATTTTGTAAATCTATAAAATTAATTTAATGATATAGATAGATTTTTAATTAATTACCATGCACGAAATGGTAAGAATTTACCGTTAAGTGTAATTACGATGCGAGGATCGCCACCTTTTGGATCTTCTTGTGTATCCACACCCAAGTTGAAGTTAATTGCACTCATTACACCTTCGCCGGATTTTTCTAAGATTAATTCTCTAATAGTTGGTGCATATTGTAACATCATTTCATATAAACGATATGCAATCGGATCCGTAGGAGGCATTTCCATTACTTGGCCGCGAAGTGGAACTACTGTTAATGCTTGAACTACTTCTTCATCTAATTCTAATAGTTTACCAATTTCTTCTGCTTCTGGACGTGTCATTGTAGCTTGTCCTAATAACGCTGTTACAACCCAAGTCTCAGAGTGTTCACTTACTTTTGCAATTTCTTCCCAAGTTAACCCTTTTTTAATTTTTGCCGCTAAAATTTTTTGCGTAGCTTCTTGTCTATTCATATCTAATACTTGTTTTTTCATATCTCATAACTTCCCTTCATATACGTGATAATTATTATTTTGTTTTACTATTTAACGCTTTATATCCATCAACCACTACATCTAATTTACCTGTGTGAGGGTCAATAACTAAACCATGTACAGGAACATCTTTTGGGATAAGTGGATGATTTCTTACTAAATCAACATTAGCTTGCGTTGAGTCGCAAACATCATCGAATCCGAATAACCATTTTTCAAGGTCAATACCAGCATATTCAATCGCTGATAAAATTTCTGATGAAGCTACTCCGCGATCTAATATTTTTTGAAGTGTTCCTTTTGGATTCGTTTGGCTCGCGCCACATCTATGGTGTCCAATAAGGAAGATTTCATCTGCATTTAAATCGTATACTGACGCTACAACACTTTGCATAACACTATCGAAAGCAGAAGCAATTTTACCACCTGCATTTCTGATAACTTTTGCATCACCATCGTGTATATCTAAAGCTTTTGGAAGTAGCTCAATTAAACGAGCATCCATGCAAGAAACAACAACCATACGTTTTTTAGGCATTTTTGTCGCTTCACGAGGAGCGTATTCCTTATTTTCTACAAAATGTTCATTGAACGATAGAATTTCTTGTAATAACATATTTGTAACCTCCTTTAAATCTAGATGTATTTTTTTGTTGTGTCCTCTGTGTTATAAGTAAATATAGCTGATAAATAATGTGATGTAAGAGGATAAACTAAGTATAGTGAATTGTATCGATAAGCAGAATAAGTTGGCGAAACACTTTCGGGCTTTCTACTTTCACGGTGAAAGGATTGGTTTATATCATTGATCAAACAGATTTTGAGATACTGAAATTATTAGGAGAAAACTCAAGAATACAATGGAAAGAACTTGGCCAAAAAATACATATGACGGGGCAAGCTGTAGGAAATCGAATTCGAAGATTAGAGGATTTAGGGATTATTGAACAGTATACAATTGCAATAAACCGAATCAAATTAGGACAAGTAGTGACTGCATTTGTTACTTTGTTCGTAACAACAGCTAATCACCAAGAGTTTATGAATTTCTTTCAAGGAGAAGAAGGGATTTCTGAAGTACACCGTATAAGTGGTGAGGGGTGTTATTTATTAAAAACACATTTTGCTTCCAACGAAGACTTAGATAACTTTCTAGGACGACTATTAAAATATGGGAACTATCGTGTTAACTTATCAATAGGAAAGTTGAAATAAGGTTTCTTTTCTTTGGAGGAGATAGTAACATTATTTGCTAAACTTTATTTGTATAGAGATAATGAAGTCGTTTAATGTTTATCTTAAATAGTCAGAGCCTTACTACAATTTATGTGTAGTAAGGCTTTTTAAAGTTGTTATATTCAACAATTAAGCTGAAGAGTTGTGGGTGGATATGAGAAGATTTCTTTCAAGAGAATCGTAAATGATTTTGTCTTAAGAAAGATCCTGCAACTCAGTACAGGATCTTTAATCAAACGTTTTTAAAAACTAAATTGTGGTTTCATATCACCTTTATAAGGTTCATGTTCAACGAATATAGTTATATCCTTACCAGCTTGGTCTTTACCAGTTCTTTTATACGTAAATTTATTCTTATTTAGTTCAGTAAGCTCAAGAGCAGCACCGTATTTATTATTTCCAATGGAAACATGGGCTCTTATTTTATTTTCGTGTACAACATCGAAGTAGCCATAATCACCGCGGCTTTGACCTGTTTCGCTATTGAAGAACTCATATTTATTAGATTTGTCATCAAATTTTGCTAAACTTATAAAATTCGAATTAAACTGTGTTACATCGTTACCAGCTTTGTCTAATACCTTTGTTCCGTGCCAAAGGGTACCGCCTAAAATTTTATCTCCATCAACGTTTTTAACAATATCGCCTGTAGTCGTGTTCAGCTGCTTGTCCGGATCAGTGAAAGAAAGTTCTTTTTCTTTATATGGGACATGTTCAACGAAAACTTCTACATCTTTACCGTTAGCGTCTTTCCCCATTCGTTTATAAGTAAATACATTTTTATTTAGTTTTGTCATGTCAACGACAGCTTGATACTTCATTGATTCTGAAATTAATATTCTCTTCTTCCCATCATTTGTGACAAAGAAAGTTCCTTTATCGCCACGACTTGCACCTGTTTTAGCATCAAAAAATTCATATCTGCCTGACTTCGCATCATATTTTGCAAGACCAATGAAGTTTGCATTTTCTTTTGTTAAGTCATTCTTATCTTTGTCATACACTCGTGTACCTTGCCAATTTGTCTCGCTAAGAATATTAGTCATTTTTTGCCCTTTAGTTAATTTATTTTCCTTTTTTGTTTCTTTAGCAACTTGTTCTTGTTTTTGTTTCCCATGATTTTCTTCAGCTTTAGTACCAGCACACCCTGTTAATGCTAATGTGAATCCGAGCAATACGGATGATAGTGCTTTTGCTTTTTTGTTCATGTTTTATCGTCTCCTTATTTTATGATTTCAAGTAGTACGGTTAGCGATTATAGTAGCAGTGCGTCATATATGAACTTAGTTGCTACGTTTCTTATGTTAATACCCGACTATAAACTGCCTCTAAATAAAACATTAAAAAAAGATAAACTAATTCCTAAAATTTGTTCATATTTATAAAAAATCGCTAGATTACTGTAGTGGCTACGAGTAATCCAAAAAATACATTGTAAAGAAGAAGGAAAGCCACTAACAATAATGTAATTGCTAATAGAGCTAATCGATTGTAGTGCAAAACTTTTGAGAAAAACTGTAGGAGAAATGAAGATTTTATAGAATTCGTTTCGTATAGGAAGGGGATGTCCATGTTTGATTCAACAGATTTTAAGATTATACAATTACTACAAGAAAACGCTAGAATGAACTGGAAGGAAATTGGGGAGATAGTACATTTGACTGGCCAGGCTGTTGGGAAACGAATTAATAAATTAGAAGAAGCAGGTGTCATTCAAAAATATACGATAAATATCGATAGGGCGAAGCTAGAAGGTTCTATTATGACCTTTGTTACACTATTTTTGCATGCACCGCACTATCATAATCAAATTCAAAACTTTTTTGAAAAAACGGACGTAATTACTGAAATGTATCGTATAAGCGGCGATGGATGCTATATCATGACTCTTCACACATCTTCGCATCAGCAATTAGAAGAGGCTCTTGCAGATGTTTTACATTATGGTGATTATCGTATAAATACTGTCATTAAGACAATGGAAAAAAAGAAAGAATAAGATACTTATCCTTTCTTTTTTTTCATATGGAACTGTAATTCTTTATTTGCTTTTGTTTATAAAACAGTTTGCTGACATGACTGTTGCATAAATATCACCAAACTCTAATGCACTCATGAACGATTGATGAGCGTGTACTGCGGGGATTAGATTTCCTTGGAATTCTAAATCTTTTGTTGTACAAGCATCTTCAATTACAATACATTGAAATCCGAAGTCACTGGCAGCGCGCACTGTTGCATCAATACATACATGAGTCATCATACCGCAAATGACTAGTCGGTCTATTTTCTCTGTCTGTAATGTTTCTAATAAATTTGTTCTTAAAAAACTGTTGGGGTGGTGTTTTTGTAGGATTCTTTCGTTAGCAATCGGTTGTACATCATCATAAATTTGAACACCTATTGTATCGGGTAAGAAGAAAGTAGCTCCTTCATTGTTCGCAATATGTTGTACGTGAATAACTGTTTTATGTTTTTCACGAAATGCTTTCAAAACTTCTTTCGCTTTTTGTGCGGCTTTTTCAGGTTGATGTAATTCCATATTGCCGCCTTCAAAGTAATCATTTTGTATGTCTACTAATAGTAACGCTTCGTTCATCGTTATTCCCCCATACTTAGTGATTCAGCACGTTATTTGTACTGTACCGTTATTATATAAATTGTAGCTATGCGGAAGTAATAACGTTATGAAACGATTTTAACGGATATAGTTTCAGTGTGAAAAAAGTGAAAGTTGGTATAAGTACAAATGGATTTTGTGGAATTCACAGCAAGGTTATAGATAGAGTGGCATCACAGGGTTAAAAACCATACCTTTGCTGGAGGAGCGGGTTATGTTTTTTTATGAGGAAATGCGATTTTAAGTTTTTGCTGAAGATGTTTTTCATAGGATATGCTGTGAGTGATTGGAGTGAGGTAGTGTCAGATATTGTCGACCAATCGATATACTGGAAAAATCGTTGATATATTGTGAGTTGTGATAGATATATTGAAAAAATCGTTGATATATTTGTAAAGGGGTGTTTGAGGTGATTGTGAAAGAGAGAAAAATGCCGATTTATATAAGACAGTTAGAAGCACTTCTTAGAAGGTTACCTGTACATCATCCGAAACGAAATTTAATTGGAGAAAACTTGGCAAAACACATGGCGGGGTATAAAGGAGAGCAAGCGATTGATTATCCGCTTAGTTTTATTTCTGAGAAAGAGTATAGTGTTTTACATGATGTTCGCTTATGTAATTATGATAAATACTTTCAAATTGATACTATTATCCTTTCCACAAAGTTTCTTCTTTTTCTTGAGATAAAAAATATAGCAGGTACATTAATGTTTGATGCAAAGTTTAATCAACTTATCCGAATAACAGAAGGAAATTCAGAGGGATTTCCAGATCCGGTTTTACAAATAAAAAGGCAAGAAATACAACTAAAGAAATGGTTAAACTCACATGGATTTTCCTCTAGTCTTCCAATTGAGTCCCTCGTTGTTATTAGCTCGCCTCGTACCATTATAAAATCTTCAGATGACAATCTTCTTCATACAATTATTCATAGTGCCAATTTACCTCATAAAATAAAGTGGTTTGAAAGTAAATATAAGAGAAAAGTTATAGATAATGTAGATAGGCTCATTCATCAAATAATAGCGGAGCATTCTCCACTTCAACAAAATATACTTGAGCAATATAAAATAGAAAAAGAGGAGTTGCTAAATGGAGTACAATGTGAGAAATGCTTAGTTATTCCAATGGTTAAAGTTAAGAAGGGTTGGCGTTGTACAAGTTGTAAAGATTTTTCAAAAGTGGCACATGTGGATGCTATACGAGATTATGCATTGCTCATTAGTAAGACATGTACGAATGGTAATTTGAAAGAGTTTCTCCATGTTTCGTCGGGTATGGTTGTAAACAGAATTCTCCACACACTAAATCTTCCCTACACTGGAAACAACAAAGGACGAATATATGATTTAACTTCTTTCCAATCGTAATTTTGCTATAATAAATAAGTACTTATACGAAGGGGAGTCTAAAGAGAAAATGAAGTCATTTAATATCGATCATGTTATAGCTAGTGTTTTGCAATGGATATTAAATATAGCCTTAATTATATTATCCATTGTGTTATCAATTTTCTTAGTGAATGAGACAATTACGTTCGTGCAGTATATTTTTTCGGCAAAAGAGTATACGTCTTATAAATTGGTTGAAAGTATCATCGTCTATTTCTTATACTTCGAGTTCATTGCATTAATTATTAAGTATTTTAAATCGAATTATCATTTCCCGTTACGCTATTTTATTTATATCGGAATTACGGCCTTAATTCGATTGATTATTGTGTCTCATGAGGAACCGATGGAGACGTTATTATACGCAGGAGCAATTCTTGTTTTAGTTATTGCTTTATACATATCGAATATGAGAGATTTGAGAAAAGAGTAGTAGTGCAGACGTAAGTTTGCACTACTTTTTTACATCTTGACCTTCAAGTTGCTTGAAAGTTTACAATGAAATTAGGGCGTTTGAAATCGAAAAAAATTGAGAAATTAAGTGAAGAGGTTTCTTTTACTTGGAGGTTATAGGAATGAATCAGGAATTGAAGTTACGTCCATTGGAACGAGAAGATTTAAAGTTCGTACACGAACTGAATAATAATGCGCATATTATGTCGTATTGGTTTGAAGAGCCATATGAGGCATTTGTGGAGCTGCAAGACTTATACGATAAACATATACATGATCAAAGCGAACGCCGATTTATCGTTGAGAAAGACAATGAAATGGTTGGATTAGTTGAGTTAGTAGAAATCGATTATATTCATCGTAGAACAGAATTCCAAATTATTATTGATCCGAATTATCAAGGATATGGTTATGCAGTAGAGGCGACGCGTTTAGCAATGGATTATGCTTTCGCTGTATTAAATATGCATAAGATATATTTAGTTGTGGATAAGGAAAATGAAAAAGCAGTACATGTTTATAAAAAGGTTGGATTTATGGTAGAAGGCGAACTTATCGATGAGTTTTTCGTTGATGGTAACTATCATAATGCGATAAGAATGTGTATGTTTCAGAAGCAATATTTTGAAAACAAGTAGTTGAAAGATTCGGAAGTAATGTTGACGCTTCGTAAAACCGTATGCTAAAATCCCTTTTAAGTATTAAGGAAGGTGCAGAATATGCTTTATATAAAATTTGTAAAACTCATTAGAAAACTTTGCTCCGCACAAATGTATACGGTGAAGCGTTGTACGGAGCTTAATCAAGGGGTATAAATCCCCTATATTCATCGGCTGAATAACTTTTCTAAAAAAGTATAGTTTATCTATGCTTATTTCGTTATGGTTTTTCAGCTGGTGTATAAAATAGATTAAGGGGCCATAGACAATGCTTTGTCTATGGCCCTTTGTGTATATTATTCCGATGAGTCTTTACTGTAAATTGGAGTAGTATAGAAAAAACCACGAAGCAGAGGGCTAGTGTCGAATGACGCTATCTCTCTGCTTTTTTTAATTTCAGGAAAAGAGGAATAAAAATGAGTTTACTTAAAGTTGAAAGTTTATCACATAGTTTTATAGATAAAGTATTATACGAAAATGCTTCTTTTGATTTGCATAAAGGGGAGCATATGGGAATTGTTGGACAGAATGGTGCAGGAAAAAGCACATTAATGAAAATATTGGTGGGGGAAATTATTTCTGATAAGGGAGACATAAAGTGGCAACCTAATATTCAAATTGGGCATCTTGATCAATACGCTGAAATTGATGAGGTTTATACCATTTCACAATATTTAAAGAGAGCTTTTTATGATTTGTATGAAATGGAAAAGAGAATGAACAAGTTATATGAAGAAAGTGCGATGACTGGAGATGAGAATCAACTACTAAAAGCAGCTGAAATGCAAGAGCAGCTTGAGGCTCGTGATTTTTATTCAGTAGACAGTATTACGAATAAGGTGGCAGCCGGTTTAGGTATTGATGCGATTGGGATGAATCGTGTTATTGGTGAATTAAGCGGAGGGCAGCGTGCAAAGGTAATTTTAGCGAAGCTCTTATTAGAAGAGCCTAATATTTTATTACTAGATGAACCGACGAATTTTCTTGATAAGGAGCATGTGGAGTGGCTTGCTAATTATTTAATGAATTTTGAAGGAGCGTTTATTGTAGTGTCACATGATTTTGATTTTCTGGAAAAAGTAACTTCTTGCATATGTGATGTAGAGTTCGGAACAGTTAAGAAGTATTACGGTAAATACTCAGATTTTGTAAGGCAGAAGGAGCATTTGCGAAAAGATTACATTCGCCAATATTATGCACAGCAAAAGAAAATTGAAAAAACGGAAGAGTATATTCGTAGAAATATTGCTGGGGTGAATTCAAAAATAGCGCAAGGTCGTCGAAAACAATTGGAGCGTATGGAAAGAATTGCGCCACCAAGTTTTACTCATAAACCGTCTATTCATTTTCAGGAACTTCCCATTTCAGTTCAGACAGTTTTTGAAGTAAATAACCTTGAAGTTGGTTACGACTTCGCTCTCTTACCAAAGTTGAATTTTTCAGTAATGGGTGGGCAAAAACTTGTTATTACAGGTTTCAATGGAGTAGGGAAATCTACTTTATTAAAAACAATCGTTGGAAATATTGCTAGTATTTCTGGAGAGTTTCACTTTTCAGAGCAAATAAAGATTGGATATTATGAGCAAGATTTAAATTGGAGCAATGATTCTCTAACGCCACTTCAAATTATTTCAGAGCAGTTTCCTAAACTGAATATGAAGGAAATACGCCATCATTTAGCTGCGTGTGGTGTGAAAGATACGCATGTTTCGCAAGAAATTCGTACGTTAAGTGGTGGTGAACAATCGAAGGTGAAACTGTGCGGATTATTACTATCACCTTGTAACTTCTTAATTTTAGATGAGCCGACAAATCATTTAGATGCAGAAGCGAAGGAAGCTTTGCAAAAGGCGCTAATTCAGTTTAAGGGCAGCATTATCCTCGTATCTCACGAAGCGAGTTTTTATCTTGATTGGGCAGATAGCATCTTTCATATAGAGACAGGATTAGTTAAGGGGGTGTGAAACATATGAGTGAAAACAATTGGAAAACGAAAATTATATTATTTTTGACCGCTCAAACTATTTCGTTGTTCGGTTCCTCTCTCGTGCAATACGCGATTATATGGTATATCACCCTTACAACATCATCAGGAGTGATGTTGACCATTTCAACTGTTTGCGGTTTCCTACCACAAATTACGATATCTTTGTTTGCAGGTGTTTGGATTGATCGTTATGACCGTAAAAAGATGATTATGTTATCGGATGGGATTATAGCGATTGCGACGTTAGTTTTAGCAATTTTATTTTTAACAGGATATAAAAGTATTTGGTTACTTTTTATTGTATTACTCATTCGTTCAGCTGGAACAGGAGTACAAACGCCAGCTGTAAATGCATTAATTCCGCAAATTGTTCCGAAAGAGTATCTTATGAAAGTAAATGGAATAAATAGCAGTATTACATCTTTAATTATGTTTCTTTCTCCAGCAGCAAGTGCGACGATTCTTTCTATTGCCAGCATTGAAACAACATTTTTTATTGATGTTATTACGGCTATGATTGGAATTAGTATTATGCTTATCATTCAAGTAGAGGGACATGTGAATGCAGAGAATAAGCAAAAATCTAATCTACAAGGAATTAAAGAAGGATTCTCTTATTTAAAAGAAAATGTATTTATTAAAAGGCTAATCGTTTTATTGATTATCATCATGATTTTAATAAGTCCAGCTACTTTTTTAACACCTTTAATGGTAACTCGTTCTTTCGGGGCCGAAATGTGGAGACTTACTGCTAGTGAGATGACCTTTAGTGCGGGTGCGGCAGCTGGTGGCGTATTGATTGCGGCGTGGGGTGGCTTTCGTAATCGTATGTATACAACAGCGCTAGCTTGTGCATTATATGGACTGCTTATGATTGGACTCGGAATAGCACCGATATTTATTATGTATTTAGTATTTAATTTTTTAATTGGTATAACAATGCCGTGCTTCAATACACCAGTTACTGTGTTATTGCAGGAGAAAGTAGAACCATCGATGCACGGACGGATGTTCAGCCTTTTACAAATTGCGAATTCATGCGCGCTTCCTTTAGGAATGATAATATTTGGTCCGTTGTCGGATATGTTTAGTGTAGAGATTTTGTTAATTTATGCTGGGATATTCGTGTTATTTTGCGCAATGTACATTGTATTAAGCAAGAGATTTGAAGTGTAAATATTTATAATTTAGAAGGTTTGTGAAGGAATTTAATATGCTTCGCAAACCTTTTTTTATTAGTCTAGTAAATAATTATTTATTGTTAAACGATAAATAATTATTGACTGTTAATGTTATTTTAGATAATATGATGTTAACGATTTAAGAAGAATTACATAAGTAGAGGAGAATGTGAAATGAAAAATAAATACGTAGTAGCTATTTCTTTCATGATTTTAGCGATTATTTCTTTAACTATACATGCTTCAAACAGTAAAGTAGGAGCGGATGGATTCCTTGAAGAACCTTTCTTTTTCCTAGTACCGATAAGTTATGTATTGTTCCTTAGTGGTATTGGTGTATTATTATTTGGATTTATTATTTCAAAGCTGAAAAAGGGCAATAGATAGGGACAAAATACTCACTATGAAATAGAAACATACCATATGGAAGAAAAAGAATAAGTGAGATGAATCATGATGAATCATCATTTTTATAATGGAAGACAAGTAGGGGCAGCTATTACACTGGCTGGGGCACAGGGGACAATTCATGCTGTGAATCAAGCTATTCAAATGCAACAACAAGCATATTTTGCACAAATGTTGCAAAGTCAGTATATGCCGTATTCACAACTTCCGATGCAAATTGTACATTACGATGTACATCCAGCTGGTTTATTTTCCATTCCATATGGCGGGACATATTTCTTATGAAAGAAAGCGACTCAATAGAGTCGCTTTTTTTATATTCCACCTAGCTTCATCCCAAGGAATGCGAAGAGGATACCGATTATGTAAGTAGCACTTAAATATAAAAGGAAGATGTACAGTTTTTTAAGATTGAGAAGCTGAACAGATTCTAATTTAAACGTAGAAAATGTAGTGAATGCGCCCATAAATCCAGTACCTAATAATAGTTTCCAGCCTGTAGTGACCCCGTTGCCAATTATATATCCAAGTAAAAACGCCCCTGTTATATTAATAAGGAATGTAGCAATTGGAAATTGTGTTTTATTTCTTTTCTTAAACCAATTGCTAATTGCAAATCGTGTAATCGCACCGAAAAATCCTCCTGTTGCGACTAATAAAGCTTCTATCATGAGTAATCACCTTCCGTAAGAGATTTCTTAATTAAGAAATCTCCAAGTATATAGCCAAGGCCAGACATAATGAGGCCACCAAGTATGCTACATGATACATATAAGAAGGCTATGCTCCACTCAGAATGATTGATCAATTGCACAGTTTCTACACTAAATGTTGAAAAAGTCGTAAAGGAACCGATGAATCCAGTTCCGATGCCTGTGATAACCTCTGAAGGTAAGATGTTTAGCCGAGCGATATAAGTAGTTAGCCATGCTAAGAAGAAGCAACCGATTAAGTTAATGAGTAATGTTGCCAATGGAAATGAATGATGCCAAAATGTGTTGATATTAAGACCTAAATAATAACGAGAAAGAGCTCCTAATATACCAGCAATGCCAACGATAATATAAATCAATTTTCTCACCTCTTTAAATAGCTTGCTCAAAAAAATAGACTCCTACCAGTATCCATACTGGTAGGAGTCATTAGCTAAGCAGCGTTTATGGCGAACTCCATCGCCTATGATTATTACATATAGTGTACTAAATATACCGTTTAATTTCCAGTGAGGAGGAGGGTGTAACTTTTCTTTTTTTGATGTCTGAAGGCTTTTTAAGTAATTAAAATGGGATCGATTACTTATCAACTAAATATAGTGATATAAGGTTTTAATTATGATAAAATGTTTCTTATGTGTGTCGTTTTGTTTTATTTGACTGAAAATAAAGAAAAATAAATTCGCGTGAAAAGGAGTCATTTATTTGAAGAAATTTTTTAAAATCGTATTTATATGTGTTTTAGTAGTAGCGGGCATTGTAGGAGGATTTCTAGCGTATATGACACTTACTAAAGAACAGCCTGCTGATGTTACAAGCTTGAAGGTGGAGAATAATAAGGAGCGCGTATTAGCGACTGGAAATGAATTTAAAGTTACAACATTTAATATTGGATATGCTGGGTTAGATAAGGATCAAGATTTCTTTATGGATGGTGGAAAGGGATCTGGTTCAAGTAGTAAAGAGCAAACGGAAACTAATTTAAAGAATATGCTTTCGTTTTTACAAAATGAGAATAGTGATTTTGCGCTATTACAAGAAGTTGATATAAAGTCACTTCGTTCATTTGATGTAAATGAACATGAATTTTTGAAAAAAGGATTACCTGATTATGTTTCGTCATTTGGCAAGAACTACGATACGAAATGGGTTCCAGTGCCAATAACAAATCCAATGGGCTATGCGGAGGCTGGATTAAGTACGTTTTCTAAATACACTGTTCAAGAAGCGAAGAGGTTCCAGCTTCCTGGAATGGAGCCTTGGCCAAAGCGTTTGTTTGATTTAGATCGAGCAATTGTGGAATATAAAATTCCTGTTAATAATGGAAAACATGTTAGACTCGTAAATTTACATTTGTCTGCTTATGATGAAGGCGGGAAAATTAGAAAACAGCAAGTAGAGTACTTAAAAGAATATATGAACAAGCATTATGAAAATGGTGATTACGTAATAATGGGCGGAGATTGGAATCAATTAGTTTCAAACGCTCAATTAAGTGATCCGAAGTTCGTGAAAGAGCGTCCTGAGTGGTTAGTAGAGTTACCGAAGGATTTTACGGACGGTGGCTTTAAGTGGGCTGTAGATCCGTCTGTTATGACTGTGAGAGATGATGTAAAGAAATATGTAGAAGGTGAAAATTTCGTCACTATTATTGATGGCTTTATCGTTTCACCGAATGTAGAGATTGTAAATGTACAAGGGAAAGATTTAAAGTTTGAAAATAGCGATCATAACCCAGTAAGTGCGGTATTTAAACTGAAGTAATTGATATGTATAAGTAGAAGGTGGGGCTTCATATGGAGTGGTTAAAGAGGACTTGTTTTTCTAACCTTGAGAAAGAATCACAGAAAAATCATTTATTACTGTTTATAACGATTTGTAGTTTCCTCCTTGGGATAATCGCGATTGGGTATTATGGATATATTTTTACAGAGAGAGCAATAGCGTTTTGGATTTGTGGTATTTCTGTCGTTGCATTTGGAACGCTTTTTACTTTTATAAAAAGTATGGAATCAGCGTATAAATATATCATGATATTTATGTTGCTTACAATGTCTTACATTATGGTACAAGCTTTTAATGAAAGCCCGGCTGTATTTCAAATGGTCTATTTTACATTAGCTGTTTCACTTATTTATTTAAGCGAGCGCCTCATTTTAATTATTGGCGGGGTAGCTGTTGTGATCACATTTATCCTTTGTAGCTATTGGCCGGAGCAATTTTTTGCTTATACAGCCTCATCTGAAGCTGCTAATTTCGCAAGTTTGTTAGCGATTGTAACAATCGCTATGTGGGGCGTCACGAAAATCGGTTCTAATCTGCTCCTTCGTTTAAGTGATGAGAAGCAAGAAGTAATGAGAAAAGCTCAGGAGTTAGAAGAGACGCAAAGACTTATTGAAGAAACAGTTGTGAAACTAGATAGTAATTTCAATCATTTAAGACAAAATATGAACACGTCGATGGAATCGATGAGTGAAATTAATTTTGCCTTTGAAGAGGTAGCAGTTGGTACGCAATCACAATCAGAAATGATGTATCGTTCGGTAGAAGTATTGAATGATATGGAGGGAAATATTGAACAAATTATATCTCAAGTAAGAACTGCATCGGCTCGTGTGGATAAAAGTTTAGAAATTTCAAAGGGTAGCGTACATACTTTAAGAAATTTTGAAGCTAACATGAGAAGTTTAAATGATGTTGTTTCACAGTCTGGAATTATATTTAGAGATTTAATGATGCAATCGAAACAAATTAATGAAATTGTAGATGTAATAACGAATATTTCAAGTCAGACGAGTTTGCTAGCTTTAAATGCAAATATTGAAGCTGCCAGGGCAGGCGAGCATGGAAAAGGTTTTGCTATTGTAGCGAGTGAAGTGTTAAAGCTTGCTGAAGAATCAAATCGTTCTGCGGGAAGAATTCAAGGGATTTTGAAGGAGTTTAGTAATCAAGCAAGTAAGGTAGAAGTGCAGGTAGAGAAGTCAGAAAGAGTACAAGAAGAGTGTAACGAAATGTTAGCAAGCGTTTTAACAAACGTAACTGATTTAGGGAAGTTTATTGATGCGATTAATAAAGTAATGCGAGAGGTTGTTGTTCATCAAGAAAGTTTCCAAGTTAAAACGACGAATATTGTAAAGGATGTTACGCATGCTTCTAACGTAATTCAGCAAACTTCTACAGCTACAGAAGAAGTGCTAGCGAGTGTGGAAGAAGAAAAACATCGAAATGATATATCGGTGAAGACGTTACATACTGTTAGCGAGCAAGTGAAGTTACTAGAAGATATTCTAGAAAAGTAATATTTCTTGAAAAGGGCACACCATGTGTGCTCTTTTTTCATTTAAATAAATACTTGATAGTAATTTAATTGCTTTTCTGCGCGTTTTCTGCCAAGCTTAAGGAGATAAAGTGAGACTAATACCTACTGATTATTAGTTGAACCTCGCAAATAGCGGGATAAAATACTTCAAAGAAAGAATTATATAGGTGACGAATATGATTGAAGTTAAGACTTCTGAACTTAGTGATGGAGAATTTAATAGAGGTGTATTTGCAACTCGTGATATTAAAAAGGGTGAGTTGATTCACTCAGCACCAGTTATCTCTTATCCGAATGAACAGCATGAACACATTGAAAAAACGTTACTTGCTGACTACGCATTTGAGTATGGGGTAAATCATACGGCATTCCTGTTAGGATACGGCATGTTATTTAATCATGCATATAATCCGAATGCAACGTATGAAATTGTCTTCGAGAATCATACTTTTAACTTCTTCGCGTATAAGGATATAAAAGCGGGAGAAGAAATTTTAATCAATTATAATGGTGAAGTGGATGACGATGAGCTATTATGGTTTGATAAGGAAACAGAAGAGAACGAAAAATAATTTAATGAGTATAGAAAGAGCACATTCTGTGGAATGTGCTCTTTTTTCATTGATGTAAATAAAGTAAAAAGTACAAAAAAATACCACTTTCTTTTTGTATGGTATAGTAAGATACTGAGGGATAGTGTTTTGAAAAAGTCACATATTTTACAAATTGTTGTCTTTCTGATGACATGTCAAGTTTAGTAGTCCATTTGGGTTGCTTTATTATGCAATATATATTTTAATATGAGTGGCACCTCTTATAAATTAAGAGGTTTATAGGTGTCTCGAATTGATTTTGGGTACACTGTATCCACCACTTTAGGTTCTTTCATGTACGTGGGGATATTATGGGCCCGTATAACGGGATAAAATGAATATAGAAATAGAGGAATCGTAAAATGAATATGCAAGAGGTTTATAAATATTTAAGTACGGTATTGCCTGAAGGACATGTTAAACAAGATGAAATGTTAAAGAATCATACGCATATTAAAGTTGGCGGAAAAGCAGATGTTTTCGTTGCGCCTACAAATTATGATGAAATTCAAGAAGTTATCAAATATGCGAACGAATATAATATTCCAGTTACGTTTTTAGGAAATGGATCGAATGTCATTATTAAAGATGGTGGAATTCGCGGGATTACAGTAAGTTTAATTCATATTACAGGTGTTACTGTAACAGGAACGACGATTGTAGCACAGTGTGGCGCAGCAATTATTGATGTATCACGTATTGCTTTAGACCATAACTTAACGGGTCTTGAGTTTGCTTGTGGTATTCCAGGTTCAGTTGGCGGAGCATTATATATGAATGCTGGTGCATATGGCGGTGAAGTATCGTTTGTATTAACAGAAGCTGTCGTAATGACAGGTGATGGAGAGCTACGTACTTTGACGAAAGAAGCATTTGAATTTGGATATCGTAAGAGTGTATTTGCGAACAACCATTACATTATTCTTGAAGCGAGATTTGAACTTGAAGAAGGTGTACGTAAAGAAATTAAAGCAAAAATGGATGATTTAACGTTTAAGCGTGAGTCAAAACAGCCTCTAGAATACCCTTCTTGTGGTAGCGTATTTAAGCGTCCACCAAATAACTTTGCTGGTAAGTTGATTCAAGACTCAGGACTACAAGGTAAGCGAATTGGTGGAGTAGAAGTTTCTTTAAAACATGCTGGATTTATGGTGAATGTTGATAACGGAACAGCACAAGATTACATCGATTTAATTCACTTCGTACAAAAGACAGTTGAAGAGAAATTTGGCGTGAAGTTAGAGCGAGAAGTAAGGATTATTGGAGAAGATAAGGAATAACGAAATACGTATGAAGATATGAATTATTTTAAAATAATATTTGGGTATTGTTGACAATTTGTTTTCAATTCAATATAATGCTAATAATTTAACAAATAACATACGTTGAAAGAGCCCAGTAGCAGTTTGTCACTGTTAACGAGAGAGCTAGGGGTTGCTGGAACCTAGCACAAACAAACTTGCGAATTACACTCTGGAGTATCTTAGGTAATGCTAAGCGGACTAGCAATCGATATTATTGCTAAGAGTGGTATGAGTAGCTATGCTATTTATGCAAACTGGGTGGTAACACGGTGAATAATCGTCCCTATGTCTATCGTAGACATAGGGGCTTTTTTGTTTTTAAAAAATAAAGGGGATGACAAAAAATGAATATTATTGATGAATTAGAATGGCGTGGCGCCGTTAATCAGCAGACTGACGAAGAAGGCTTACGTAAGCTAGTAGAAGAGAAAAAGATTTCACTATACTGCGGAGTTGATCCGACTGGTGATAGTATGCATATCGGACATTTGATTCCGTTTATGATGATGAAGAGATTCCAATTAGCTGGCCATCATCCTGTTATTTTAATTGGCGGGGCAACAGGAACAATTGGTGATCCGAGTGGACGACAATCGGAGCGTCAACTTCAAACGTTAGAAGTGGTTCAGCATAATGTAGATGCGTTAACAGCGCAAATGAAAAAGCTATTTGATTTTGGCGGAAATAGCGAAGTGAAGATGGTAAATAACTATGATTGGACACATGAAATAAATATTATTGAGTTTTTACGTGATTACGGGAAAAACTTTAGCATCAATAGCATGTTAGCGAAGGATATTGTAGCAAGCCGTTTAGATACAGGTATTTCTTTCACAGAATTCACATACCAAATTTTGCAAGCAATGGATTTCCATCATTTATACACGAAAGAGGATGTTCAACTTCAAATTGGTGGTAGTGACCAATGGGGAAATATTACGAGTGGTTTAGATTTAATTCGTAAGTTAGAAGGTCATGAGGCGAAAGTATTCGGATTAACGATTCCGTTATTATTAAAATCGGACGGTACGAAGTTTGGTAAATCAGCAGGTGGTGCGGTTTGGCTTGATCCCGAAAAAACGACACCGTTTGAATTTTACCAGTTCTGGGTAAATACAGATGACCGTGACGTAATTAAATACTTGAAATACTTTACGTTCTTAACGAAAGAGCGTATTGATGAATTAGCAGCGAAGGTAGAAGCGGAACCTCATAAACGTGAAGCGCAAAAAGTGTTAGCGGAAGAAATGACGAAATTCGTTCATGGAGAAGAGGCATTATTACAAGCTGAGAAGATTACAGCAGCGTTATTTAGCGGGGATATTAAATCGTTAACAGCTGATGAAATTGAACAAGGCTTTAAAGAAATGCCAACGTTCCAGTCTTCAAAAGAGACGAAAAACATCGTAGAGTGGCTAGTCGATTTAGGAATTGAACCATCTAGACGCCAAGCACGCGAAGACATTAATAATGGTGCGATTTCTATGAATGGTGAGAAAGTAACAGATGTGGGTACGGATGTTACTGTAGAAAATTCATTTGATGGAAGATTTATTATTATTCGTAAAGGGAAGAAGAACTACAGCCTTGTGAAGTTAGGCGAATAGTTTGTGTGAAAGGATGGGAGTAGGAAGAATACTTCCATCTTTTCGTATACACAATTTGGACATAAAATAATCAGTAAATTTAGATAATTAAAAGGGTTATATTATTCTTCTGCCGAATAAATAAGTTAGAGAAAATTACGGATAAAAATAGCCCGAACCATGCTGGGCATGATTCGGGCTTATATTCAGATTAGTAAGCTAAGCTGAATAGACCTTTAATGTGTGATAAGTAACGAACGTTACTTGCTTCTTTCATTAATGATGCTGGTAAGCCTTTAAGTGGAGTATTGCTTGCTCCAATTGTAGCAACCGCATCTTTACGTCCTAGACTAGCAAGTGTTCCAGAGTTTACAGGTGCGAACTCTTCGAATGCTTTGCCTTCTAGTGCTGCGTATAAGTTGTATCCAATTAACTCACCCATTTGCCAAGCGATTTGTGCAGTTGGTGGGTATGGACGTCCGTCTGGAGCGAAGACAACTGCGCTGTCTCCAGCAACGAATACGTCTTTGTGAGAAGTAGATTGTAGGTATGCATCAACTGTTGCACGTCCACGGTTAACTTCAAGACCTGATTCACCGATTAATGGGTTACCTTGTACGCCGCCTGTCCAAACGAATGTGTTAGCAACAAGTTTTTGACCGTCTTTTAAGTCGATTTCATTGCCAGCAACGTTTGTTACAGGAAGACCAGTTAAGAATGTAACGCCGCGTGCTTCTAGGCTAGTAGTTGCACGTTCGATTAAGTGGTCTGGTAATACTGGAAGGATCTTTGGACCTGCTTCAACAAGAAGAAGTTTAACTTCTTTTGGATTTACGCCGTGGCTTTTTGCAAGTTTAGGCATAATGTCAGCAAGCTCACCAACTAGCTCAACGCCAGTTAATCCGCCACCACCGATTACGATTGTAGCATCAGCTTCGTTTTTCGTTTTCGCGTATTCACGAATACGGTCTTCAACGTGTTTGTAGATTTTGTTTGCATCAGCAGCAGATTTTAATACCATGCTGTTTTCTTCTAGTCCTGGAATACCGAAGTAAGCAGTTTTACTTCCTAAAGCAACTACAAGTGCATCGTAAGATAAAGTAGTGCCACCAGCTAGTTTGATTTCTTTGCTATCAACTGAGAATGACTCAACTGTTGCAATTTTAAGATCGATATCTTTACCTTTGAAAAGCTTTGTAAGTGGCATTGCAATTGCTTGCTCAGACACGTTACCAGCTGCTAGGCGGTGTAATTCAGTGATGATTTGGTGTGTTGGGTATTGGTTAATCACTGTAACTTGTGCTTCTGATTTGCTGTAATATTTACGTACGTTTAAAGCGGCAAGAAGACCGCCATAACCAGCGCCTAAGATGACAATTTGTTTTGACATAGTATGATATCCCCCGTCTTTACTAATTGTTGTTATAAGTTAAATTATTTATTGTTACGTTCTGCACTAATTTGAAGATATGCGTTCACAAAGCGGAACATTTTTTGTGCTTGTGGATCTTTTAGTAATTTTAACAGACCGAATAGGCCGATAACTTCGTTGCTTTCGTCAGCACGATCTTTCGCTTCGATTGCAGTTGCAGCCATGCTTTTCACTGTATCTTTTACAGGTTCTACAAGCTCTGTAATTGCACCAACAGTGTCGCTTTTTAATACTTCATCAGTAGCAACAGTTTGAGCGAAGTCATAAGACTTAGTTAAAATGTTAACAAGCTCAGTTAATTTTGGAAGCTGTTCTACTAGTGTTGTTAATGATTCTTGTACCTCAGGTTTTAACAACTGATCAAGTACATCAAGTTGTCCTTGGCTAGCAGAAATTTGTACAGTTTCTTGTTCTGGCTTTGTTTGAGTCATAGTTTCTGGCATCTCCAATTCTCCTTTACGATAGCAATACTCTTATTTTTTATAAGTAAGATAGTAAACGTTTACGAAACTTTATGCAAAGTTTCACAAAACACAATAAAATGCCTTTAAATTTATGACAGCAAGTAAGCTGCAAACATAAATCTAAAACCATAACGTCTTACTTATTATTTATGAACTGTCCGATATATGGCTTGTCCGCATAATGGAAAAGCTCCGTTACCGGAAAGTGTATATAATATATATCCTATATTATATACTATATACACCTATGTTAACATAAAAATGATTCCTAATTATTTGATATTGAGTGTATAACGTAGTGCTGACAAGGTATGAAAGCGTATAAAATATTTTGTTTCAGTTAGAAATGTACATATATATATAGAAAAAAAGGAAAAAACGAACAAATTCATGTTCGTTTTTTCCTTTTTCCTATTATTCACCTTCTGCAATTAGCATCGATGTGTTACCTTCTTTTTCAAGATGGCATTCGCCCCAAGAACAAAGAGAGTCAAGAATGGATTCTAAAGACCAACCGTAGTCGGTAAGAGAATATTCTACTTTCGGTGGGACTTGGTTGTATACTTTTCTTTGAATGACCCCGTCGTCTTCTAATTCACGTAATTGCTGCGTTAACATTTTTTGTGTAATACCAGGCATTGAGCGTTTTAATTCACTCGTTCTCTTTGTACCTTTCGTTAAGTGACAAAGAATAACAACTTTCCATTTGCCGCCGATAACTTCTAAAGTCGCCTCTACAGGAATATTGTATTTCTTCATATGAACCCCTCCCTTTTTGAGTAAAGTAAGTTTAATAATACAAATGTTACTTTTTAGTACCTATAGCACTTTAAAGTACGTACTTTTTATTATGTTAAATATGTTTCATAATAGCACATGTAAGAGGCAAATGAGTAGTACGGTACCAAAAAGTGACTATGTTACTTTTTAGTGCCTATCGTACTTTAAAGTGCGTTCTTCAAAAAAGGAATGAAACCATTCATAATAGCATTTGTAAGTATGAAATATATTTTTTAGAAGATAAAAGGGCCTTTTTATCATACTATTATGATTGGATTTCTTGTAATAAGGAGGAATTCAATTGAGTTCATATACAGTACCATCTTCGGAAGCTCAGACGAATCGAAGAAGTATGTTTGCTTTATTAGCGCTAGCAATTAGTGCGTTTGGGATTGGTACGACCGAGTTTATTAGTGTCGGTTTACTACCATCTATTTCAAAAGATTTAAATGTTTCGGTTACAACAGCCGGTTTAACGGTTTCCTTATATGCGTTAGGAGCAGCGGTAGGAGCTCCTGTTTTAACAGCGTTAACGGCTAGTATGTCGCGAAAGACATTATTAATGTGGATTATGGTTATTTTCATTATTGGTAATGGCATTGCGGCGGTAGCAACAAGCTTCACTGTATTAATTATCGCAAGAATTGTATCTGCGTTTGCACATGGTGTGTTTATGTCAATTGGATCTACAATTGCAGCTGCAATCGTACCAGAGAATAAACGTGCTAGCGCAATTGCGATTATGTTTACTGGATTAACAGTTGCGACTATTACTGGTGTGCCAATTGGAACATTTATCGGTCAAGAGTTTGGCTGGAGAGCGTCATTTATGGCGATTGTCGTAATTGGAATTATTGCTTTCATCGCAAACAGTATACTCGTCCCATCTAATTTAAAAAATGGTGTACCTGTATCGTTTCGTGATCAATTTAAATTAATTAAAAATGGAAGACTATTACTTGTTTTCATTATTACTGCACTTGGATACGGTGGTACATTCGTAACATTTACGTATTTATCACCCCTATTACAAGAAGTAACAGGATTTGAAGCAAGTATCGTTACTATCATTTTATTAGTGTATGGAATCGCCATTGCGATAGGGAATATGGTTGGCGGGAAATTATCGAATCATAATCCGATTCGAGCGCTATTTTACATGTTCTTTATTCAAGCGATCATATTATTTGTTTTAACATTTACAGCGCCATTTAAAGTAGCTGGATTAATCACAATTATTTTCATGGGACTATTCGCATTTATGAATGTTCCAGGGCTACAAGTATATGTAGTTATATTGGCAGAGCGCTTTGTTCCAAGTGCGGTTGATGTTGCTTCAGCAATTAATATTGCCGCATTTAACGGAGGAATCGCTTTAGGTTCTTATATAGGTGGCCTCGTAACGAATTCGTTAGGATTAATCCATACTGCTTGGGTAGGCGGTCTTATGGTAGTAGGTGCTGTGATTTTAACAGCATGGAGCATGACATTAGAAAAAAGAGATCAAGTAAAATAAAAGGAGCGAAAATAAAATGAAAAACTTACAAAGTAAAACAGTATTAAATAATGGTGTAGAAATGCCTTGGTTCGGTTTAGGTGTATTTAAAGTAGAAGAAGGACCAGAACTTGTAGAAGCTGTAAAATCAGCGATTAAAGCAGGATACCGTAGCATCGATACAGCTGCAATTTACGGAAATGAAAAAGCTGTAGGTGAAGGAATCCGTGCAGGTATTGAAGCGACTGGTATTTCAAGAGAAGAATTATTTATCACTTCAAAAGTATGGAACGCAGATCAAGGATATGAAGAAACAATTGCTGCATACGAAGAGAGCTTAAAGAAATTAGAATTAGATTATTTAGACCTATACCTTGTTCACTGGCCTGTAGAAGGAAAATATAAAGATACGTGGAGAGCGCTAGAAACACTTTATAAAGAAGATCGCGTACGTGCAATTGGCGTAAGTAACTTCCAAATTCATCACTTACAAGATGTAATGAAAGATGCAGAAATTAAGCCAATGATTAACCAAGTAGAATATCACCCTCGTTTAACACAAAAAGAATTACAAGCTTTCTGTAAAGAACAAGGTATTCAAATGGAAGCATGGTCACCACTTATGCAAGGTCAATTATTAGATAATGAAACGTTACAAGAAATTGCTGAGAAACACGGTAAAACAACAGCACAAGTGATTTTACGTTGGGATCTTCAAAACGGAGTAATTACAATTCCAAAATCAACGAAAGAACACCGCATTATTGCAAATGCTGATGTATTTAACTTTGAATTAACAAAAGAAGACATGGAAAAAATCGATGCGTTAAACCAAAATCACCGCGTTGGTCCAGATCCTGATAACTTCGATTTCTAAGATTAAAGTAAGAAAGAAAAAAGAGTGCTTTTATGCGCTCTTTTTTTTGCATAAAAATATTTTCTAATTAAATACTACTTAGTATTAAGTTTGTTATTAAGGGGCTGTAAACATGAATATAAAGCAATCGTTCAAACTTTTAGCTATGTTTTTAAGTGTCTTATTTGTATTATTCCCACTTCAAAAAGCATTCGCAGAAGTTATGGATCATACAAAGTATGAAATGAATTGGAGTTATAGTAAGTCAAAGAAGAAACCAATTCGAACAGAACTTATTAAAACGGCAGATGGAAAAATTGCATTTTGCTTAAATGTAGATTTAAAATCTCCGAGTGGTCAAGATTTACCAGAAATGGGTAAAGTGGATATTAATGTGTACCGTGTACTGTTGAATGGATATCCACAAAAGAGCCCACAAGAATTAGGAGTATCTGATTGGAGAGAGGCGCATTACGCAACGCAGCTTGCAGTATGGAATGCGTTAAAACAAATTGATGTTAATGATTTAGATTTCCGAAATAAAAATGTAGAGAAAGTAACAAAAGATATCGTTGCAAAAGCAAATGCTAGCGAAGAGCTACAAGAAATTACGATGAGTGTAACTCCTACAGAAGAACAAGAAGCAGTATTAAAAAATGATTTCTTTGAAACAGGTTTATATACGGTAGAAACAAATGCAAAAAGCGGAACGTATAAAGTGCAAGCAACAGGTGCACCAGCGGGCGTGAAATTTGCAAATGAAAAAGGCGAAACAAAAACAGAATTTAATGTAGGAGAGAAGTTCCGCATTTTAATTCCGAAACAAACGCCAGCTGGTGGATTTAGCTTTAAAGTATCAGGAAATTTAACGAAACTACAAGGAATTGCGCATAAAGGTACACCGACTATTCAAAATGCAGTAGTATTACTTGAGCGTAGTGAAGAAAAAACAAGTCCAGAGTTAGCGGTAAGTTGGAAAAAGGCTGAGGCTCCAAATAAACCAAATAAGCCATATACTCCAAATGAACCGCATAAACCGAATCAATATAAAAGGTAAGGATGAAAGCATTGGTGTTAACCAATGCTTTTTATATATGAGTTTTAAAGTTATATCAAAATAATTATTTACTATATAAAACGCTGTTTTAATGATAGGAAAACTATTTAGAAATAACAAAATATAATAAAATCTAAACGTAACGATTAATAGATTAAATTCACAAAATTGTAACATTATTCTAATTGAAAAGTCTATCAAACAAAGTGTAAAGCGTGTACAATTCATTTGGAAAAACTACCTATAGATGGTCATATATGAAGAAAATGTAAGATGATATTGTTGTTTTTATTTTTAGATGTATAGATGACAAGACTAAAATATATCATTTACTATACCCTTTTTATGTAGAAAGAGAACTCATCACACGAGGAAAGAAGTTAGGAGGATACAGTACATCAAAATTTTATAATATAAGAAAGCGAATACATAGGAAGAAATGCGGTAGCAATTGATATAGGTGCGCGAAGTGTTAGCCTATTCATTACATGTTTTTATAAAAATAATAGGATTTCTTATTAAACGAATATATAGGGTAGTTTCTTTAAATAAAGGAACAGGGGACACAGATTATGTCGAAGAAAAAGACGAGTAGGGTATTAGTAGCTGGTGCTTGTTTAGTTACGTTATTAACGCCATATGGACTTGAAGTACCTAAGGTGTATGCAGAGATGACGATGGAAGATAAGGAGAAAGAGCAAGAAGAGCGAGTGTATCAATTGCTGCCAAAAGGTAATGTAGAAGAGATGCGTGAGTTGCATCAGCGTCGAATGAGTTTTTCTCCTTATGAACCAACGGGCATTTATGTAAAGCCGGGTGAAGAAGTAGTTATTCAAGTAGAAGGGACTCAACAGATTAAAGCTTATATTGGTACATATTCTTATGAAAAAGAAGAACCTAAACAATTCAATTTAAATCCTGGTGAGAATAAAATTTCTTCTTCAAATGGGGGACTATTATACTTTTATAATTATCACAACACAGGAGAAGTAGTCGCTAAAGTGAAAAAAGGTGGTACAACAAATCCTTTATTTATTTTAGGAAAGCATACGACAAAAGATTGGAAACGTATGTTGGCAGAGAATCCTGATCCATATGCAATAGAAATGAAGGGAGAAAATAGTTTATTAACTATGCATCCTGAGACTGTAGCGGAGCATTTAAAACAAGAAGATCCAGCTGCGTTATTAAAGAAACACGATGAAATAATTAATATAGAACATAAGATATCAGGTTTATCAAAAGGTGGTGTGGGTGTTGCGAATCAAGGTAAACATTCCATTCATTTTGTTGAAGACTGGTATACGGACAATTATATGTATGCGACTTATTATCGAACAGCTTATAGTAAAGGGAATTTAGGGCCAGTACTAAATCTAGAAGAGTTAACTAATGATGGATGGGGGCCTTGGCATGAAGTGGGACATCAACATCAACAGAATACTTGGTTATGGGATGGACTTGGAGAAGTAACCGTTAATATTTATTCTTTGGCAGTTCAAACTACATTCGGGCATAAAACAAGGTTAGAGCAAGAGGGGCGCTATGAAGCTGCATTTGCTTATTTAGGTAAACCAGATGCACAAGAAAAGATGGATGTATTTGAGAAATTAGTTATGTTTTGGCAGTTACATTTAGCTTATGGGGAACAATTCTATCCGAATTTACATCAAATGTATCGTTTGTTACATGACACAGAACTGCCTAAATCTGATGAAGAGAAAAAGCAGATGTTTATTTATATGACGTCAAAAGTGGCAGGACAAAATTTAATTCCTTTCTTTGATAAATGGGGATTATTTGCAAATGATGCTACGAGAGAAAAGATTGAAAAATTAAATTTACCAAAATTAGAAAAAGAAATATGGTTATCTACAGATAGCAATCCAATTCGTGAAAAACAAACTGAGTTATATGAAGTTCCATATGGCGAGCCAAATAATGAAAAAATACAAAATGTAGTAATCGGTACTACACATGATGAGAAAAAAGCAAAGGAACTTGTACAGAATTTAGGAGAAGGTGTAAAGACAACAGGTGTGATTATGCAAGATAAGCCTGAAGTTGGAGAAAAAACTGTAAAAGTAGAAATTGTAGATGGAAAAGGAAATAAGAATTTCATTCCAGTTGTAGTGAATGTTGGATATGGGGATAGCCTACTTGTATATGGATTGAAATATACCGGGGAGGGAGACTTGAAGTCAACCGTAACTCTACACCATGGTACAAAAAAATTTAGTGCAACAGATACAAAAAA
Organism: Bacillus sp. AR8-1; assembly: GCF_008042345.1. Taxonomy (NCBI): domain Bacteria; kingdom Bacillati; phylum Bacillota; class Bacilli; order Caryophanales; family Bacillaceae; genus Bacillus; species Bacillus sp. AR8-1. The sequence goes on along the minus strand of NZ_QNUB01000008.1, from coordinate 107,300 downwards.
TTTAATTCACGATTATTTTCAAGATGAGAAGTATTTTGAATTTACACTGTACGATAAAGAGGGAAAAAAGAAGAAAAATATAGCGGTAAAAGGGTTGGAGAATACAGAAGCTTTTGCCAAGGAAGTAAATGGATTAGCATTTGAATATGGAGATGTGGTGAAAGTATATCATGCAGAATCTTCACGCTTACATTGGTATCAAAAGGGTTTATATGTGGGAGAAGGAAAAAATAAAGAAATAAAAGAATTATTCTTCAAAATTACTGAAAATGGATTTGAGAGATTAAAAACATTGCAAGAAGTAACAGCAAAGCCACAAACAGTAGTAGTCGGAACAGAAGTAGAAAAGCTAGAAGCGAAAAACTTTGTTGAAGTGAAAGACGGAGAGGTAATTGGCTTTGTAGAAAAGCCAACTACAACGAAAATCGGAAAACAAACAGCCAAAGTAGAAACGAAAGATCGTTTTGGAAATAACCAAGTAACAGAAGTACCATTAGAAGTGGTTTATGGAGATAGCATTGCATATGCAGGATATAACAATGATATTGCTTCAGTGGTAACGTTAAAGCATGATGAGAAGAAATTCCATGTGACTGATATGAATAGCCAGATTCATAAGTATTTTAATAAAGAGCTATACATGGGAATCACGTTATATGATGGAGAAGGAAAAGAGAAAAAACGTGTAACAGCAGAAGGACAAGAAACTTCAAAAAACTTTGCAGAACAAGTGAATGGTACGCAGTTTGAGTATGGAGATGTAGTGAAAGTATTCCATGCAGAACCAGATCGTTTGAAATGGTATCAAAATAATACTCTTACTGGTCAAGGTAAGAAAAAAGGAACAAAAGAACTATTCTTCAAAGTGACAGAAAAAGGTTTCGAGAAAATGGATATGTTGCAAGAAGTAACAGCAGTACCACAAAAAGTAGTTATTGGAACTGACGTTGAAAAATTAGAAGCAAAAGATTTTGTTCAAGTGAAAGATGGAGAAGTAATTGGATTTGTAGAAAAACCAATTACGACAAAAATCGGTGAACAAAAAATAAAAGTGGAAACGAAAGATAGCTTTGGAAATAAGCAAGTGACGGAAGTTCTCCTGGAAGTAACATATGGAGATAGCTTACTTGTATATGGGTTAAGCTATGGTGGTGACGATATGAAATCAATTGTAACGTTACATCATGATGCGAAAAAAATGAGTGCGACGGATACGAGTAATTTGATTCATGATTATTTTGGAGATGAGAAGTATTTTGCATTCACTCTGTACAACAGAGAGGGAAAAGAGAAGAAAAATATAGAGATAAAAGGGCTGGAGAGTACAGAAGCTTTTGCTAAGGAAATAAACGGACTAGCGTTTGAATATGGAGATGTGGTGAAAGTGTATCATGCTGAATCTTCACGCTTACACTGGTACAAAAAAGGTGTATATGCGGGAGAAGGAAAGAATAAAGAGATAAAGGAACTAGTCTTCAAAATTACTGAAAACGGCTTTGAAAGAATGGAAGCTAAGCAAGAAGTAACAACTGTACCGCAAAAAGTAGTAATCGGAACAAACGCTGATAAATTAGATGCAAAAAACTTTGTTCAAGTAAAAGACGGAGAAGTAATTGGTTTTGTAGAAAAACCGGATACAACAAAAATTGGTGAACAAAAAGCAAAAGTAGAAACGAAAGATAGCTTTGGGAATAAGAAAGTGACAGAAGTATCTGTGGAAGTTACATATGGAGATAGCATAGTATATCAAGGTGTGTCGAATGTAACACGTTCAATTGTTACGTTAAACCACGCTGAAAAGAAATTACATGCAACATTTACAAATGAGGAGATTCATTATCGCTTTGTAAATGAGCAGTATATAGGCCTTACGATTTATGATCAAAATGAAAATGAGAAAAAGCATGTAACGGCAGAAGGACAAGAGACTTCAAAGAATTTTGCTGGGCAAGTAAATGGAACGGCATTTGAGTATGGAGATGTGCTGAAAGTATACCATGCGGAACCGAGTCGTTTGAATTGGTACAAAAAGAATGAGTTAGTTAAAAAAGAGGATGCGATGAAGGGGCAAGAAATATTCTTTAAGATTACTCAAAATGGATTAGAGCAAGTGCAATAATAAGAAAAAGCTCGTAAAACATAATGTTTTACGAGCTTTTTTTATTATTCAGCTTCAGAAACTACTGTGAAGCGTTCGTTTACATGTTTTGGGTTTTCGATTTCATCAAGTGCTGCAACTGCGAAGTCTTCGTAACTTACGTAGCTATCACCTTTTGCGTTCACAAGAAGATTGTCTTTGCCAGCTTTGTAAGAACCAGTACGTTTTCCTAATGCAAATAGTGCAGAAGGGCTGATGAATGTCCAAGTAATATCGTTTGTTTGTTGTAAGATTTCTAAGTTTTTACCTTGGTTTTGAGCTGTTGCAAGGTATTCGCCTGGGAAACCTGGTGTCTCAAATACACGTGTTGTTTTTTCTTCGTCTACAAATAAGCTTCCGGCGCCACCAACTACAAGTAATTTTGTATTAGGTGTACCTTTCATAGCTTCAATTAGTACGTTTCCTGCATCTACGTGAAGGTGTTCTTGTCCTGCTGGAGCGCCAAATGCATTTACAACTACGTCGAATGCTTGTAGGTCGTTAGATGTAAGAGAAAATACGTCTTTTTCTAAAACTTTTACGTTTTCTTCTGTAATTTTTGCAGCGTTTCTTACGATTGCAGTTACTTCATGTCCACGATCTAATGCTTCTTTTAAAATACGACTTCCTGCTTTACCAGTTGCTCCGATAATTCCGATTTTCATAATAAATCCCTCCAAAGTGTTTTGTTAAATTGTATATCTGAAAGTGAATGAATGTATTGTAATTAAGTTTGTTACAACCTGTTGTAATTATTATAGTTACAGGTTGGTGTTTTTGTCAATGGGGTAGTTTGTAGATTTATTTTTTGTTTTAGTATGCACAGTTAGAGGGAGGAGAGTCATAAAGATATTGTTACTTCGCGCTTGGCTAATATTTGGAAATTGCAAATTGTCGAAAAATGTTGATTTTTGAATGTTTTTTAAATATAATTCGTTTTATGGAGAAAAGGAGGGGTTAATTGTATGAATATTTTGGAACAATTCGTTTCATCAACGAATACGATTCTTTGGTCATATATTCTTATTGCAATGTTAATTGGTTTAGGGCTTTATTTTTCTATTAAATTAAAATTCGTACAACTTACTCATTTAGGGGAAATGATTCGTTTAATGAGTGATGGACTAACTGGCAAGACACGTAAAAAGGGCAGCGTATCATCGTTCCAAGCATTTTGTATGAGTTCTGCAGCTCGTATTGGTATCGGGAACTTAGCTGGTGTAGCGTTAGCTATTTCTATGGGAGGACCTGGAGCTGTATTTTGGATGTGGGTTATTGCGATTATCGGTGCGTCTTCAAGTTTCGTAGAAAGTACGCTTGCGCAAATTTATAAAATAAAAGATGGCAGTGGCTTCCGCGGTGGTCCTGCTTATTATATGGAAAAAGGTTTAAATAAACGTTGGATGGGGATTTGGTTCTCTGTTCTGATTACAATTAGTTACGGTTTAATTTTCAACTCAGTACAAGCAAATACAGTAACATTAGCGTTTGAAAATGCATTTGGCTTAGAGCGTTATATTGTTGGTATTGTATTAGCTGCATTAGTTGGGGTTATTATTTTTGGTGGTGTAAAAAGTATTGCACGTATGTCGGAAATGATTGTTCCGCCAATGGCGCTTATTTATATTGCAGTAGCTATTTTTGTTGTCATTAAAAACTTCTATTTAATACCAGATGTGTTTACGGAAATCTTTAAAGGTGCATTCGGTTTAGATTCAGCTGTAGGTGGCGGTATCGGTGCTGCGATGAAATATGGTATTCAGCGCGGATTATTTGCGAACGAAGCAGGTATGGGTAGTGCGCCGAACGCGGCGGCAACAGCTGATGTAACGCATCCAGCGAAACAAGGTTTTATTCAAACAATTGGAGTATTAGTAGATACATTCTTAGTATGTACATCAACAGCGTTTATCGTACTATGTTCTGGTGCATATAAAGCAACGAATTTAGAAGGTATTGAATTAACACAAAATGCATTAAGTTCACAAATTGGCCCATGGGCGAGCAGTTTCTTAGCGATTATTATTTTCTTATTTGCATTTAGTTCACTTCTAGGAAACTACTATTATGGTGAAACAAATATTGAATTCATTAAGCAAAGTAAAACGTGGTTAACAATTTACCGTATTGCGGTAGTTGGAATGGTATTATTCGGTTCTGTTGCGACGCTTCAAGTTGTATGGAATATGGCAGACTTATTTATGGGTCTAATGGTAATCACGAACTTAATTGCGATTACACTTCTTGGCCGATTTGCGTATGCAGCATTAGCAGACTATGTAAGGCAAAAGAAACAAGGGAAAGATCCAGTCTTCAGTGCAGATTCTATTCCTGGTTTAACGAATACAGAGTGCTGGGATAAGTCAGCGGTAACAGATAAAGAAAAAGCAGTGTAATTGAAAAGGCGAGCATCGAGGTAAATTCGATGCTCGCCTTTTTTGTTGTAGTAAATGATGAAAAGGGTGAGAGGTAATTATCAATATAACTTTTTTTGTTTGTTTCTCTCGTTATTTATGGGGAACGTACTATTTTAAAAGTATGACTGGTCGAAGAGGATAAGTGATTGAGTATTGGATAAATGCATGTAATAGCTATATTTTTATGAAAAAAACACGTATGTTAATATGGTTAACATACTCATGTCATAAAACCTTACATAAAGTTCTTGATTACTTAAAGTTTTTAGAATATAATTTTCTTATTGTTAGGAAGAGGGGGCAATACAAATATGGATTTTTTAGCTAGGGTAATTGGGGATGTAAATAATATCCTTTGGTCATATGTCATTATTGCGATGTTAATTGGGTTAGGGCTCTATTTTTCATTTCGTGTGAAATTTGTCCAAGTTCGTTACTTCGGTGAAATGATTCGTTTGCTTGGGGATGGAGCAAGCTCGAAAACGAGGAAAGCGCAAAAAGAGAAGAGCGGCGTATCATCATTCCAAGCGTTTTGTATGAGTACAGCTTCTCGTGTAGGTACTGGTAACTTAGCTGGTGTAGCTATTGCGATCTCAGCAGGTGGTCCAGGAGCAGTATTTTGGATGTGGTTAATTGCGGTAATTGGGGGTGCTTCTGCATTTGTAGAGAGTACATTAGCGCAAATTTATAAAGTAAAAGATGGGAATGCATTCCGTGGGGGCCCAGCGTATTATATGGAAAAGGGTTTAAATAAGCGCTGGCTTGGAGCTATTTTCTCTGTATTAATAACAGTAAGTTTCGGATTAATTTTTAACGCTGTACAGTCTAATACTGTAGCAGCTGCTTTTGATGGTGCATTTAAAACAGATAGCAGATTGGTAGGTCTTGTTATGGCTGGTTTACTTGCAGTTATTATTTTCGGTGGGGTAAAACGAATTGCTCGCGCGGTTGAAATGATTGTTCCAGTAATGGCAATTATTTATGTAGCAGTGGCATTATTCGTTGTTGTAACAAACATTACGGCAATTCCATATGTATTTAAAGAAATTTTCTTACATGCTTTCGGAATTAAAGAAGTAGTAGGCGGAGGATTAGGAGCTGCGATTTTATTAGGGGTAAAACGTGGGTTATTCTCAAATGAAGCAGGTATGGGTAGTGCGCCAAACGCAGCAGCGACTGCAAACGTAACGCACCCAGTTAAACAAGGTTTCATTCAAACTTTAGGGGTATTTACTGATACATTATTAATTTGTAGTTGTACAGCATTTATTATTCTTTTATCAGATGTGCATAATGCAGCTGATTTAAATGGAATTCAATTAACGCAGCAGGCGTTAAGTCAACATATCGGTCCATGGGCTTCTATATTTGTAGCAGTTGCGATCTTCTTGTTTGCATTTAGTTCATTAGTAGGTAACTACTACTATGGTGAAACAAATATTGAGTTCTTAAATGGAAGTAAAGTGTTATTAAATGCATACCGCATTGCTGTACTTGGTATGGTTATGCTAGGATCTGTAGCGACAATTCAAATCGTTTGGGATTTAGCAGATTTATTTATGGGAATTATGGCTGTTATTAACTTAGTAGCAATTGTATTCCTTTCTAAGTACGCTTTCGCAGCGTTATCAGATTATATTAAGCAAAAGAAACAAGGGAAAGATCCAGTCTTTTATGCGGAGTCTATTCCAGGTTTGAACAATACAGAGTGTTGGGATAAGCCAGCGGTAGCTGATAAAGAAAAAGCAGTATAATGAGGTGAGCATCAAGTGAAACTTGATGCTCATTTTTTGTTGGTCCAGCTATTTGTGTGAAGTGAAAATCCTGCTCATTAAAGTTTCGCTTTATAATGAAAAAGACGAACATTAATGAATGTTTCATAATAAAATGTATTTTTTTAAGAAAAGTGCGGATATGAGTTGTGATTTGTGTTAGAATGGAAAATGCCTTTGAAATAAGAGGTTTTATGATCTTTCCTATCCGATTGAAGGTTTTGGAGGAGAAATGGAAAGTTCGGATTATTTCTTGTTTCGAATGGTCAGACGTTCAACGTTAATGAAGAGTTAAATGGAGGATTTTATTAATGAAGTTTGTTATGTTCCTTGTAGGATTACTCGTTGTATTTGTACTCGGTTTTCTTATAAGTGCCGATCGAAAGAAGATTAAGTATAAACCAATCGCAATTATGCTTATTATTCAGCTAGTATTATCTTATTTCTTATTAAATACACAAGTTGGTTATATTTTAGTAAAAGGAATTTCAGATGGATTTGGCGCACTTCTTGGATATGCGGAAGCTGGAATCGTTTTCGTATTTGGTGGTCTGGTTAATAAAGGAGAGGTTTCATTCTTCTTAACAGCGCTATTACCAATCGTATTCTTTGCGGTTTTAATCGGAATTCTGCAACACTTTAAAATTTTACCGATATTTATTCGTGCTATTGGTACGTTGTTAAGTAAAGTAAATGGTCTAGGAAAACTAGAATCATATAATGCAGTAGCAGCTGCCATTGTTGGACAAGCAGAAGTATTTATTACAGTAAAAGATCAATTAAGTAAAATCCCAAAACATCGTTTATATACATTATGTGCATCTTCAATGTCGACAGTGTCGATGTCAATCGTTGGTTCTTATATGAAAATGATCGAACCGAAATATGTAGTAACAGCACTTGTATTAAATTTATTTAGTGGTTTCATTATCATTCATATTATTAACCCGTACGATATTACAGAAGAAGAAGATACACTGAAATTAGAAAATAAGAAAAAACAATCATTCTTTGAAATGCTGAGCGAGTACATTATGCTTGGTTTCACGATTGCGATTACAGTAGCAGCTATGTTACTCGGTTTCGTAGCATTAATTACAGCAATCAATAGCTTGTTTGATACAATGTTCGGTATTACATTCCAAGCTATTTTAGGATATATTTTCTCACCATTAGCATTCGTAATGGGCATCCCGCAAGCAGAAATGGTAACAGCGGGACAAATTATGGCAACAAAATTAGTATCAAACGAGTTTGTTGCGATGCTTGACCTTGGAAAAGTAGCTGGTGATTTATCGGCTCGTACGGTTGGTATTCTTTCTGTATTCCTTGTATCATTTGCGAACTTCTCATCTATCGGAATTATCGCAGGTGCAACGAAAGGTATCGATGAAAATCAATCAAATGTTGTATCATCATTCGGTTTACGCCTTGTGTACGGTGCGACGTTAGTAAGTATTCTATCAGCGATTATCGTTGGTGTTATGTTATAAAAAAAGGATGGCTCTAGCTCATAGCTAGGGCTATTTTTTTTATGGTAAGTTTGCATGAAAAAACCAATTAATTAGGAATATATTAACATATAAAAATCTTTTAAAATTTATATTGCATTTCACCTAGATAACGCTTACAATTTGATTTGTAGGTGGTATCAATTTCAGACTTTCAAGTATGGTAGGAGAGAAGAAGCTACCTTTTATAAATTGTAATTTATGTAAACGCTTACTGATTTTAGATGACAGTTGAATAGTTTTAGGGGTTTTAAATTTTTTTAACAACAATGGTCAGACGTCATTCGTTATACGTTATACGACCAATAACTCTTGGGAGAAGTGGGGGATTCACATATGAAAATAGTAATGTTTCTAGTCGGTTTACTTGTAGTGTTTGTACTAGGTTTCCTTATCAGTTCAGATCGTAAGAAGATTAAATATAAACCAATTGCACTTATGCTTGTTATTCAATTGGTACTTGCGTATTTCTTACTAAATACAAAGGTCGGATTTGTATTAGTAAAAGGGATCGCAGATGGATTTGGTTCTATTTTAAAATTTGCGGAAGCTGGGGTTAATTTCGTATTTGGTGGTCTAGCAAACGATGGACAAGCACCATTCTTCTTAACAGTATTATTACCGATTATTTTCTTAGCAGTATTAATCGGGATCCTGCAACATATTAAAGTTTTACCGATTATCATTCGTGCAGTCGGTTTCCTATTAAGTAAAGTTAACGGTTTAGGAAAACTAGAATCATATAATGCGGTAGCAGCTGCAATCGTTGGTCAAGGGGAAGTATTCATTACAGTAAAAGATCAACTAAGCAAATTACCGAAAAATCGTTTATACACACTTTGTGCATCTTCAATGTCTACAGTATCGATGTCAATTGTCGGTTCTTATATGAAAATGATTGATCCAAAATATGTAGTAACAGCACTTGTATTAAACTTATTTAGTGGATTCATTATTGTTCATATTATTAATCCATATGAAGTAAAAGAAGAAGACGATATTTTAGAATTACAAGAAGACAAGAAACAAACATTCTTTGAAATGTTAGGCGAATATATTATGCTTGGTTTCTCTATCGCTGTAACAGTAGCGGCGATGTTAATCGGTTTCGTAGCATTAATTACAGCAATTAATGGTGTATTCGATTCAATTTTCGGAATCACATTCCAAAGCATTTTAGGATACATCTTCTCACCATTAGCATTCGTAATGGGTATTCCAACATCAGAGATGTTACAAGCAGGACAAATTATGGCAACAAAATTAGTAACGAACGAATTCGTTGCAATGCTTGACCTTGGAAAAGTAGCTGGCGATTTATCAGCTCGTACAGTAGGTATTTTATCTATCTTCCTTGTATCATTTGCGAACTTCTCATCTATCGGAATTATCGCAGGTGCAACGAAGAGTATCGATGGCAAACAAGCAAACGTTGTATCATCATTCGGTTTAAAACTTGTATACGGTGCAACGTTAGTAAGTATATTATCAGCGATTATCGTTGGGGTTATGCTTTAATAAATTAAGAAAAGCAATGAGCGTAGGCTCATTGCTTTTTTTGTTTAACTGGCTTTATCCAAGTCTCTTTTAAAACGTGGTTTCTCTAAATAAGTTCCCAGTCTCCAGACATATTCCACTGGCCCCATTCGGTATTTCTGGAGCCAATAGGTGCTAACGAATAATTGAATCGTATAAATTCCGATGGTTAAAAGAATACCGAAGAAATAGCCGATTTTCCCGTATAAGCCAAATCCATATGCGTAAAAAATGGTTGTTGCGATAATAGATTGCGCTAAGTAATTACTAACGGACATTTTCCCCATGTTCGCCATGTATGTTAGTAGACGGGTTGCTTTTTTGTAATGGAATAATAAAATGATTGTGCTTCCGTAAAAGAAGGTCATAGTTACTGGTGTAAGGCCATCTTGTAACATAATTAAAACCGGGTGTTTTATGAACATAGCTAAGATTTTAATTGTAAAAGAGAAGAGACCGGTGGCAAACCATATTTTTTTGACAGCAGGTATATGTTTACTGACCTCAAATAGCCAGCCTTTTTTCCCTACATACATTCCGAGTAGGAACAGTGGAGACATAAAAATTATTGCGAAAACTGATATAAAAAATAATCCGAATGCACCGTCAATTCCCATGTAATCAAAAGGATTTTCAGTCAATCTAAAGTTGACGTGATCCATATAGCTTCCAGTTTGATGGACTTTATGTTCTTTTTCAGTATAAGGTGCGAAATCATTTATATTTGTAGATGGATCAGTTTGATAAGACATAAGTGTAGTAAGTGCGAGTAGAATAATCGCCCAAATAAGCAAAGTTTTCGGTTTTCGATTGATGAATATCATTAAAAAAATCCCGATTATTCCGTATGCAAATAAAATATCTCCCTCCCAAACAAAAGTGCCATGAATGTAGCCGAGTAGTAAAAGAATGATAATACGTCTTATGTATGTGGGGAAGAATTTTTTTCCTTTTGCGATAATACTTTTTTGTAACAAAATAATGCTAAGCCCAAATAGAAAAGAAAATAGGGATATAAAGTTATGTGTGCCGAAAAATTGAATAAACCAATTAGCACCTTTATCAAGATCGCCAAATAGATAAGTTGGTTTTTCACTGGTGAAGAACCCAAATTGAATTAATGTCATATTGACTAGTAAAATGCCAAACAAAGCGAAACCACGAATTGCATCAACAGCTTCTACACGTTGATTCATTTTTCCTCTCCTCGTATATTCGTTTTTATATTGAAAATAATACCATTTTATATCTGGCACTATGTCGAATATGAGGAAATTTAAGGTGATTTTAAGATAGAGAGCAAACAAAAAAATCACCTTAATACATGTATTAAGGTGATTGAAATATTACTCAGCTGGAGGCGTAAATGTACGTTTCTCTAATTCAGCATCTAGCATAAACAGTGCGTTTGAATCGCTTGTAATACGTTTTAGTTTTTGGATGATGCTATCGAATGAAGCTTCTTCTTCAACTTGTTCGTCAACGAACCATTTTAAGAATGTAATTGTTGCATGTTCACGCTCATCCCAAGCGATATCAGATAAGTTGTAAATACGTTTCGTTACTTCACGCTCGTGCTCAAGTGCGACTTCAAAAGCGTTTAATACAGATTCGTATTCGTTATTCGGATTATCAAATCCAGTAATAATAGCGCGCTCTCCGCGGTCATTAATATAGTTGTAAAGCTTCATTGCGTGGAAACGTTCTTCTTCAGCTTGTACAAGGAAAAAGTTAGCGAATCCATCATAGCTCTCAGCTGTACAGTAAGCAGCCATTGCCATATAAGCATGGGCAGAGTAAAATTCAAAGTTCATTTGTTCATTTAATGCGTCGCGCAATTTTTTTGATAACATAAAATCCCCCTTAGTATTGTGACAAGAATATTATACCATAATTGATAATATTCTCATTTAGATACTTCGAACCTTTTCGAAAGCTTTGTGACGTGTGCGTCCATAATGTCTTGTAGGTCTAAATCATATTTTTGCGAAAGAATAATAAGGTTAGATAGTACATCGCCAAGTTCTTCTTTTAGTTCTTGTTTTAGCTCTTCTTCTGTTTTCGCATCTTCATCAGGGCGATCGCGGCCGATTTCAATAGCACGAACGACTCGTGAAACTTCCCCAACTTCCTCGGTTAAGAAATTTAAGCGAATAAAGGCATTATACTGTGACCAGCTTCGTTTTTCGTAAAATTCCTCAACCCATCTTTGAAATGCAACGATATCCATTTCTTCCTCATCTCCTCAATATGTTGTACAATGTCAATTGTATCATAACAATATATAGTTTCGGGGTGTAGGAATGAGAAAGATTTGTGTGTTTGCAGGTTCTAATTTAGGGGAGAGACCAGAATTCAAAGAGCAGGCAATTCAGTTAGGTAAAATGTTTGTTGAGAACGAGTATGAGCTCGTATACGGTGGTTCATGCGTTGGATTAATGGGAGAAGTAGCAAACGAAGTTCTTCGTTTAGGTGGACGTGTAACAGGTGTTATGCCACGCGGTCTATTCCGAGGAGAAATTGTGCATACAGGATTAACAGAATTAATTGAAGTAGAGACGATGCATGAACGTAAAGCGAAAATGGCAGAGCTTGCAGATGCTTTTATTGCGCTTCCAGGCGGATACGGAACGTTTGAAGAACTATTTGAAGTTGTATGTTGGTCACAAATTGGTATACATAATAAGCCGGTTGGTTTATTAAACATAAAAGGTTTTTACGGACCAATTCTGCAAATGGTTGAACGTGCAGCAGAAGAAGGATTTATGCATCCATCAAATAAAGAATTGATCGTTTCAGCTGAGACGGCAGATAAACTAATTCATGCAATCCAAAATTATGAGCGTCCTGTTTTGGGAACGAAGTGGAAGCAACTATCATAGCAAATACGGAAACACATGTCGTTTTAATTTAAGATGGCATGTGGTTTTAATTTGGTTAAATATGTTAATTTTAATATATGACGTTTTTGGAAAAGGAGAAATTGATGGAGGAGTTCGTATATTTACGTCCGGTTTTTAAAAGTATTTTAGCAGCGTCTATTCTTGTTATGCTAATCGTTTCAACACAGAAGAAAGAGCTAATTAATGAATTTTCGCTTTGGTTTATTTCGATATTGTGTATCGGTGTTTCGGCGATAACACTCTTTATGATTGGCTTTATTGTTGATGAGTATAATTTGGCTGGAGATCCACAATCGTTTTGTATGTTTATTGCGATTGGTTGTATTAGTGGCCTGAATTTCATTATTTATTACAGAAGGCAATAAAAGAGGCATTCCATATTACTTTGGAATGCCTTTATCATTTTGATTGCTTTGTTTTTTATACAGGTACCAGCCACCCCAGCCGCCACCAATTGCTACGACAACGAGGAAAGCATAGTCTTTAACCTCGACACGTATATTGAAAATATTAGCTATAAGTAAGAGAATCCCGACTGTTATCAACGCAAAAAATGCTCTAATTAAGTAGTCTTTCAACTGAACCACTCCCGTCATTTAAGTAGTAAATGATGAATTTGGAAAAGCTAAAGGGTGTTTCCTATATTTTAACATAGATGAGATTGTAATATATTGATAAAAGTAGGGGAGAGGGGCGCTGATATTGTCTTGATTTGTCGGCAAATTGATATCCTTTGTCGAATCGTTGATATATTGCGGGTAATGATTGATATAATGAAAAAATCGTTGATATATTTCGAGTAATGATCGATATATTTGAAAAATCGTTGATATAATTTCGTGTACCGTTAAGTGCGACCATTACATAAAAAAGCGACTCTAAACGAGCCGCTTCTGCTTTAAAGTCTATTATTGATTCAAGAACGCACGTAGCATCCAAGCGTGTTTTTCTAGTTCTGTGTAGATGCCTAGTAGTAGGTCAGATGTCATTTCGTCGTCAGAGTCTTGAGCGATTTCCATGCCTTTTTTCAGTTCGACTAGCATCATTTCGTAGTCTTTCATGATTGCTTCGACCATCCCTTCTGCAGTTTCTCCGTATGCTGCTTCTTGAATAGAAGATAGTTCTAAGTATTCTTTCATTGTTGCTACTGGTTTGCCGCCAATTGCTAAAATACGTTCTGCAATTTCATCGATGTGAGTAGCTGATTCTGTGTAAAGTTCTTCGAATTTCTCGTGTAATGTGAAGAATTGAGGTCCTTTTACATACCAATGGAAGTTGTGAAGTTTTGTGAATAAAACGCTCCAGTCTGCTACTTGTTTGTTTAATACTTCGATTACTTGTTTGTTCATTATGATCAATCTCCTTTTGAGTTGTTATGTGATATCAATTACTAATTTATAATTATTATAATCTAGTAATGTCTATAAATCAACCCTTTTGCTGGAATTAATTTGAACAAATTATGAACTGTTATAAATAAAAGGCCCTATTACGGTGAAGTAATAGGGCCTTTGTTTATTAAACAGCCTTTTGTTTTTCTTCTACATCCTGCCCATCCCAGCACTCTGTATTCTTTAAGCCAGGGATAGAGTTTGCAACGAAGACAGGATCTTTGCCTTGTTTCTTTTGCCTCAAATAGTCTACTAATGCAGCGTAAGCAAATTTGCTAAGGAATGAGATGGCAATTAAGTTTGTGAATACCATTAGTCCCATGAATAAATCAGCTAAACTCCAAACTGTTTTAAGAGCAGCGATTGATCCGAAGAATACCATTCCGACAACTGCAACACGATAAATCATTAACCATGTTTTGCTTTCTTTAATGAATGCGATATTTGTTTCACCATAATAGTAGTTTCCTAGAAGTGAACTGAAAGCGAATAGGAAAATAATAATCGCTAAGAAAGTGCTTGCCCACGGTCCAATTTGTGAACTTAATGCGTTTTGTGTTAATTCGATGCCTTCTAAATTTGATCCTTTGTAAAGTCCAGAACATAATACGATAAATGCTGTTGATGTACATACTAAGAATGTATCTACGAAAACGCCTAATGCTTGAACAAGCCCTTGTTTTACAGGGTGAGATACATCAGATGTTGCGGCTGCATTAGGAGAACTACCCATTCCTGCTTCTGTAGCGAATAAACCGCGCTGAATACCGAACTTGATTGCTGCTCCAATACCACCAGCAATGGCTTGATCTAATCCGAATGCACCATTAAATATTTCCATGAAAATGCTTGGTAACATATTGAAGTTTTTTATAACAACAAAAACAGCCACACCGATATAAACGATTGCCATTGGAGGAACAATCATTTCGGTAATACGTGAAATACTTTTAATACCACCAAAAATAATGACTGCAACTAATACAGCTAATAGAGCTCCTACGATTGTTCGCTCTAGTCCAAAAGCATTTTCAAACGCTATTGTTACTGTATTCGCTTGCACTGAATTGAAAATTAATCCGTACGCAACTGTAATAAGAAGTGAAAACCAGACGCCCATCCAGCGTTTGTTTAACCCTTTTTCCATGTAATATGCTGGTCCACCACGGAACCTACTTCCATCTTTTACTTTATAAATTTGCGCAAGTGTACATTCTACGAAACTAGTAGCTGCTCCGATAATCGCGATAAACCACATCCAAAATATTGCGCCAGGTCCACCCATTGAAATTGCTAATGCTACGCCAGCTAAGTTTCCGATACCGATACGTGCTGCTGCACTTAAGCAAAATGCTTGGAATGGAGAGATGCTATCTTTCTTTTTTTCTTTTCGATTAAACCCTTTACTAATTAAGCTGACCATCTCACTGAAATGAGTAATTTGGACAAATTTTAATTTAAAAGAGAAGTAAAGACCGAAGCCGATTAGCATTGCAATAAGAATATATGACCATAAAATATTATTCGTTACCTCAAGGAATCTGCTAAAGATATCAACCATATAATACACTTCCTTTTTTTCGTAATAAGAAAATTATATGCAAAAAATATACGAGAATCAATTTTTCTAAAAAATTATGTTACTTAAGTCATTTTTGTGTTATGATTATGTTACATCGTAATATTTTTAGAATTATTTACATTTTAAAAAACTAAATTTAAAGCGAGAAGGTGGGGATAATTTGAAAGAAGATTCTTTATTGAAAGTAAGCCTTGAGAGTTTGAAAATGAGAAGTAATATATTTTTTATCATTACATCTTTAAGTATCTTTTTAGGGTCCACTTATTATTACAATAAAAGATTTCCAAATCACAAATATCCTGAGTGGTTAGAATTTCTAAAGCTGATTGGATGAATAAAAGACAGAAAAACAGAAAATTAAAATAAATAAGTTATGGAGGAGCTAAAAATGAATATTAGAGAAAGTGAACTTCCGGGTATTGGTTATAAGTTTCAAATCGTTACAAAAGGTAATGAAAAGATGGTAATTGTCATTCATGATGATGGTCGTAGAGAAATGTATCATTTTGATTCAGACCATGAAGAAAGCATCTCAAGTATTTCACTACGTGACTCAGAGGCAAGACAAATCGCGGCAATATTAGGTGGAATGGTATATAAGCCTAGGGCGTTAGAAAATGTTGAGATGGTTTTTGAAGGTTTAGCGATTGAGTGGTTCAAAGTGGAGAATACAGCTCCAGCAATCGGAAAAACAATTGGCGATCTTGAAATAAGAAAAACATATAGCGTAACGATAATCGCAGTTATGAAGAAGAACATGAAGAAGCTATTTAATCCAGGACCAGAAACAGTAATTGAAGAAGGAGATATGCTTGTAGTTTCAGGTGAGAGAGAAGAAATTAAAAAAATCATTAATGAATTACTTTCAAATAGGGGGGACTGATTAGATGGATACGTTAATTTTTGAAGTTGGTACAGCTTTAGTTTTAGTGGCAATTGCAGCAGTAATTGCTGGAAAGTTTAAATTCTCAGTAATTCCTTTTCTAATCGTTCTTGGAATGTTAGTAGGACCGCATGCACCGACAATAGGTGTTATCGATCTCAAATTTATTGAAAGTGCAAGTGTAATTTCCTTCCTTGGACGGATTGGGGTTCTATTCCTTCTATTCTATCTAGGATTAGAATTTTCAATGAAAAAACTAATTAAATCTGGACGCTCTATTGCGATTGGTGGAACGATTTATATTTTAATTAACTTTTCACTTGGTTTGTTATACGGATTTATAATGGGATTCCCATTACTAGAAATCTTAATTATTGCGGGTATTATTACGATTTCTTCTAGCGCTATCGTTGCTAAAGTGTTAGTGGACTTAAGAAGAACTGGTAATAATGAAACCGAATTAATTTTAGGAATTATTATGTTTGAAGATATATTCCTTGCTGTATATTTATCAGTTGTTTCTGGTTTAGTACTAGGGGATCACGCTTCCTTCTTAGGTGCCCTTACTTCAATTGGAATTGCTTTAGGATATATGCTTCTATTCTTTATAGTAGCTAGAAAGGCTACGCCGTTATTAAATAAATTGCTCAATATTAGCTCAGATGAAATCTTTATTATTGTAGTATTTGCTTCTTTATTCTTCATTGCTGGTTTTTCAGAAACAATTCACGTTGCAGAAGCAATTGGAGCACTTCTTCTAGGATTAGTTTTCTCTGAGACGGAGCATAGTGACCGAATTGAACATCTTGTTGTTCCATTTAGAGACTTTTTCGGAGCTATTTTCTTCTTCAGCTTCGGGTTAAGTATTGATCCGTTCTCATTAGGCGGAGCGATATGGTTAACATTAGGCGCTGTCCTTCTTACGATAATCGGTAACTTTGTAGCAGGAATGATCGCAGGAAGACAAGCTGGATTATCTCATAAAGCATCAACAAATATCGGATTAACAATCGTTTCAAGAGGAGAGTTCTCCATCATTATGGCTAATATCGGTATCGCCGGTGGTTTAATGTCAGTACTGAAACCATTCTCAGCACTATACGTGCTTATACTATCCATTTTAGGCCCACTTTTGACAAAAGAGTCGAAGAATGTATATAAATTCTTAAATAAAATCTTTAAGTGGGATACGAAAACTAACTAAATTAAAAAAAATAAAAGTACAAGATATTTCCTGCTTGTACTTTTATTTTTGTAATGAAAACAGTAAAGAGAGGTAAATGATGTTAGGAGAGTTGATTCATTCGGTTTTAGTTTTTTTAGAAGGACTTGGTTATTGGGGAATTATGCTTGGATTAATGCTAGAGGTTATTCCAAGTGAAATCGTATTGTCTTATGCAGGTTATTTAGTATCAACAGGAAGCATTACATTTTGGGGCGCTGTCGCGTTCGGTACAATTGGTGGTGTAATTGCACAACTATTCATTTATTGGATTGGTCGATATGGGGGAAGACCTGTTCTTGAGCGATATGGAAAATATATTTTAATTCAGAAGAAACATATTGATTATGCTGAAGATTGGTTTAATCGTTATGGAACTGGCGTTATCTTTACCGCACGTTTTATTCCGGTTGTGCGTCATGCTATTTCGATACCAGCGGGTATTGCGAAAATGTCACATGCTAAGTTTATTACGCTAACTACATTAGCTGTTATTCCGTGGTCCATTGTGTTTGTATATTTAGGTTTTAAATTAGGAACAGAGTGGGAAAGTATTAATAAAGTTGCGGGGCCATATGTGAAATACTTTGCACTTGCTGCTATTGTTTGTGCAATTAGTTATTTTGTATTAAAAAAAATGATGAAAAAAAAGTGATTACAGAAAAGGAATCTATGTCGACGTAGATTCTTTTTTATTGGCATTTTTTCAAGGATGAAAGAATACGTTTAATATTTACCATATTGTGGCATACATATAGAAAAAGGGTGCTTGGAAAGGGGAATAAAGAGAAATGGAACTCCAGTTTGAAAATGTATATCAACAGGTAGAGAATTGGTATGTGTTGGATTCGGAGCTTCCTTGGGATGTCAAAAAGTTGAGAGAGGATTTGTTTTCTCTTATTGAAGTATGTAAAACGCCCGTTATTTTTTGTGATACGTGTGATGCAAACGATGTGCTTCTATCATTAGGAGAAGAGGAAGAAGAGTTCCTATTCCCAGTAGGTGGTTTTTATCATAAAGAAAAGCAATTAATTTTCGTTTGTATATGGGAAGAGTATGAGCAAGTTCTCAAAACGCTACTGCATGAATTCCGCCATGCGATGCAGCATAAGAGAGATATATTGTATGTGGGAAGTGAACGGTACGAAGAGCGGTGGATTGAAAAAGATGCGAGGAAGTTCGCGGAGAGGAAATTGGATGAATATAAGAGTAGAAAGTTAATGTAAAGCATAGTGGAGAAATAGCGCTGTGCTTTCTTTGTACTTATTAAAAATAAGTATTTGACTTTTATAAAGTTTAGTTCTAAACTAATGGTATGAAACAAGCGAGGTGATGAAATGAAAACAGAAGATAGACTAGGGCTACTATTATGGTTTCGTTTATCACGTTTTTATAATAAGAGTATTCGTGAGACGAATCAGCATTTGAAGAAATGGAATGTATCTGCCGCCCAGTTTGATGTGTTAGCTCAAGTTGGAGGACATGATCGTTTAACGCAGCAAGAACTTGGAAATAAGCTATTTGTTACGAAAGGAAATGTAACGCAGCTTTTAAATAAAATGGAGCAGCTGGAGTGGATTTCGCGTGAACAAGAGGGTACTACGAAATATATTTCTTTAACAGAAAAGGGAAGAGCTTTATATGAGGAAATCGTCCCACCTCAAGAAACGTTCCAAGCAGAGAAGTTTCATAATTTAAATATAGAGGAACAAAAGCAATTATTAACACTACTAAAAAAGTTACAGTAAGAAAAAATTTTAAAATAAATCTCGAATTCGAGATAGTATGAGGTGAAGGCTATGTTTAGAAAAGTTGATCATAAAAATATGGGCAGAGCAAATCATGGCTGGTTAAATACACATTTTCATTTCTCTTTTGCTAATTATTATAACCCAAATAACATGAACTTCGGAGCGTTACGTGTTATTAATGATGATCTAGTAGCGGCACAAACTGGTTTTGATATGCATCCGCACCGTGATATGGAGATTATTTCTTACGTTGTAGATGGTGCTTTAACACATGAAGACAGCATGGGAAATCGCGGAACGATTGAGCGTGGACATGTTCAATATATGAGTGCTGGCACGGGTGTATTTCATAGCGAGCATAATTTAGGCAATGAAACGCTGCGTTTATTACAAATTTGGATTTTACCAGACCGTGCGGATCATAAACCAAACTATGGTGAGTTTAAATTTGATTGGAGCAAGCGCGAAAATGAATGGTTCCATATGGTATCTTCAGTAGAAGGAAATGCACCAATTCAAATTCACCAAGATGCGAATTTATACTCCTTATCATTAGAGGCTGGAAAAGAAATTCATTTTCCAGTGAAAGAAGGCCGTCAATTGTACCTTGTACAAATTGAAGGAAGCAGTGTAATCAATGGTGAAAATCTTGTTATGCGTGATGCAGCAGAAGCGGTAGAAGATATTCACATTCAAGCGAAAGAGCAATCACACTATTTAGCAATTGAATTGAAAAAACAATAAAAGGTTTATAGAAAAGAGGACATCCGATAGATGTCCTCTTTTTTGATTGGAATTGTCTGAAAAATGTTTCTCAATTTTTTGGTAGAGGTATCGGTTGTAAAAATCAGAATTTTATAAAAGTGTCAAAAATCTTTATGGGAATGGGGAATGTTATAGTGAAAAAGCAAGTCATTTCATCAGCATTAGCGTTAACTGTTATCGCCGGGGGATTTGGAGCGTTTGGGGCAACGACAACGAAAGCGGAAGAACAAAAAATTCAATATCATCAAGAATTTAAAACACCTGCATACATAGGTGAAGAATGGAAAGCACCGGAAGGGCTAGATAAAAAAGAGACGGTCTTTCAATACTTAGAGAGTAAGAAAGATATGTTTAAATTAGCAGGAAATATTGAAAAGCATTTTAATATCGTTGGGGAAGAAAAAGACGCTGAATCTGATACGACACATGTAAAGCTAGTTGAGAAACATAATAACATTCCTGTGTACGGTTCTGATCAAACTGTTACACTTGATAAAGAGAATAATGTAAAAGCATTCTTCGGACAAGTTATTCCGAATTTAGATGATAAAAATATTCCTGCAGCTGCAAGCATTACTGCGGAACAAGCAGAAACAATTGCTAAGGCAGATATTGAGAAAGAAATTGGTAAAGTAAAGAGTTATGACGGTGTGAAAAAAGATTTATTTGTATATGAAAAGGACGGTAATTACTACCTTGCATACTTAGTTAAGGCATCGATTTCAAAACCAGCTCCAGGGTATTGGCATTATTTTGTTGATGCAACAAATGGAAAAGTTATTGAGAAATATAATGCTGTAGATCACGTTACAGGGTTTGGCTACGGAGTATTAGGTGCTAGACAATCATTTGAAATTGCTCAAGATGAGAAAACAGGAGCATTCAATTTATTTGATGGTAAGCGTGGACAAGGTGTTCATACATTTGATGCAGAAAATATGGATGAAAACTTGTTTAATTTATTCTCACAATGGCTTGGATATACAGGCGAAGAAGTTGAAAGTAAATCTAAGTTCTTCGAGGATAAAGCTGCAGTCGATGCGCATGTAAATGCAGGAAAAGTATATGATTACTACAAAAAGACATTTAATCGTAACTCTTTCGATGATAAAGGTGCGAAGCTTATTTCTACTGTTCACGTAGGGGAGAGCTGGAATAACGCAGCTTGGAATGGTGTGCAAATGATGTATGGTGATGGCGATGGAAAAACATTCATTCCATTATCTGCGGGACTTGATGTTATCGGTCATGAATTAACGCATGCTGTAACTGAACATACAGCAAACCTTGTTTACAAAAATGAGTCAGGGGCGTTAAATGAATCATTATCTGACATTATGGGTGTTATGGTTGAGAAGAAGAGCTGGGATTTAGGTGCTGATATTTATACACCTGATAAACCTGGTGATGCACTTCGTTCACTAAAAGATCCGGCATCTATTCCAAACCCATTAAAACCAAGTGAAGGTTACCCAGATCACTATAGTAAACGTTATACTGGAACAGCTGATAATGGCGGCGTTCATATTAACAGTAGTATTAATAATAAAGCTGCTTATTTAGTATCTGAAGGCGGAGATCATTACGGCGTGAAAGTAACTGGAGTGGGCCGTGAAGCGACAGAAAAAATTTACTACCGCGCTCTTACGAAATATTTAACTGCAAACTCTGACTTCAAAATGATGCGTCAAGCTGCTCTTCAGTCAGCTGAAGATTTATATGGTAAAAACTCTAAAGCTGTACAAGCTGTAACGAAAGCTTATGATGCAGTAGGCGTAAAATAATAAGAGAAAAAAACCTGACTAGAGTGTCAGGTTTTTTTTCTTTATCCAGCTAGTCGCGAATACCTAATGCGATTTTCGCCATACGTGACATACGTTCTTTCGACCACGGTGGATTCCAAACGACATTTACTTCTATTTCATTGACTTCAGGTACGTTCGTTGATAATACTTTTTTAACGTCTGATACGATTTGCCCAGCCATTGGACAACCGATAGAAGTCATAGTCATCGTAATGACAGCATTATTATTTTCATCTGCTGTAACATCATACACTAATCCAAGATTAACGATATCAACACCTAGTTCAGGGTCAATAACAGCTTCTAAATTGGCAAATAATTTATTTTCAAATGCTTCTTGTGACATAAGCAGCCCCTCCTACATTTTAATGATATCGATTCTCATTATAACGGAAATGAGCATAATGTGCAGGAAATGAGCTCAAAAAAATATCCCTCTTTGAAAGAGGGATATTTTTTTGAAAATCTATTCTGTTTTAAAATGAGATACGAGTTGATCTAACTCTTCAACTGTTTGTTTCATTTTTCCAGCAGTTACTGTCATTTCATTCATAACGATAACTTTCTGTTCAGCAGATTGTGCCGTTGCGGCGGTTTCGCTGGATACTTCAGTCGAGATAGAAGCGATGTTATTAAGTGAAGCGTTCATTTCTTCAGCACTTGCAGCCATCTCTTCAGCAGTTGCTGATATATCTTGCATTTGAGTAGATACTTTATTTACTTGTTCTACAATTGTTGAGAAAGAAGTACCAGCTTCACGAATAACATTAATGCCTTCAAATGCTTCAGAACGGCCTTGAGACATCATAGAGCTAGCAGTTTCTGTATCATTTTGAATTTGATGTAGTAATTGATTAATGTCTGTTGCAGCTGTTTTAGATTGTTCAGCAAGTTTTCGAACTTCGTCAGCTACGACAGCAAATCCTTTTCCTTGCTCGCCAGCACGAGCTGCCTCAATAGAAGCATTTAAAGCAAGTAAGTTTGTTTGCTCAGCAATATTAGAAATAGATTGTACAGCAGTATCAATATATTTCGTATGAGTGATTAGACGTTCAACCACTTCTGACGTAGCATTTACAGCTTCGTGTATCGTTGTCATTTGTGAAACAGATTTTTGGATAACGGTACTTCCATCGCTAGCATGTTCAGATGTGGCAACAGCAAGTTCCGCTACAGATGAAGCAGATTCAGCAATACGCTGAACACTTACTGCCATATCGTCCATTGCAGTTGAACTTTCTTCCATACTAGAAGTTTGTGATTGAATACTTGCATTTAAGTTAGACATCGAGCTTTGGACTCTTACTGTCGCCTCACGTGATGTATTCGTTTTTTCTAGCATATTTTCAGAAGCAGTTTGTACTTCCACTGATGTTTTTTGAACACGATTAATGATATGTTGTAGGTTTTCTAACATTTTATTAAATGATGCTGCGATAGCACCGATTTCATCGTTGCTATTTACTTGTAGACGTGCCGTTAAGTCACCTTCTTGAGAGGCTAATTCTTTTAGTTTCGTGTCAATTTGTTGAATCGGTTTCACAAGTTTACCAGAGAACCACCATGCAAGAATAATTGCAGCGACAATACAAATAACAAGTGATAAGAAAATAACATATTCGATTAAGAGTGCAGATTGGTCAATTTTTTCAATAGATTGTTCACGTAATTTAGCTTGTTCATTACTGTAATTTGTGAAGTCACCAATTACTTTATAGACAGTTCCGTTCTCTGAAGAAGCTACTTGTAAAGCTTCTTCCCATTTTTGTTCTTTTGCAAGAGTGAATACTTTTTCTTCAACGAACTTTCTCCAAGTAGACCCTAATTCCATTGTGCTTTTTACGGACGAAGAAGCATTTGGATTAGAAAGAAGTTTATCTTTTGAATCCTCAAGACGTTTACTCATCTCATTAAACTTGTCTAATTCGACTTGATCATGTTGTAGTAAATAACCTCTTAAAGCAGAGAGCTGTACTTGATAAGCGTCTCCACGTTCTTTCAATTCTGTTGCCAGTGGAGAAATTTCTTTTTGTAATGTTTCAGCTTTACGAGATTGGTCGATAGCAAAAAATAAAATAAAAGCTAAGGCGATACCAAATAAAGCGCAAATCGTTCCCATCATGAACATAAGTTTTTTTCTGATACTTACAAAATTCATATGATAAAAAGCCTCCTTTGTGAAATCTTAGTATTAGAATTAATTAATGTAAAAAATTGAAAGAAAGCTTTACTCCAGTTGGAATAAAGCTTTCTTATTTCCTTTAGGAATTATAGCAGACGGAATGAGAGATAGAAAGAGATATTTTAAAGTGAAAAAAGAGAGACTGTAAAACTTTCTTTCTTATACCTTTGAGCTTGTGTCATTTTCACTTTAAGCGTTTGTTTTGAAATGAGAAACGAGAACTTCAAGTTCTTGTACGATTGTTTTCATTTCAGATGATTTGTTAGCCACGATACTCATTTTGTTTACTTGATCACCAGCCGAATGTGCTGTTTGTGATGTTTCTGCAGCAACTTCATTTGAAATAGAAGCGATATTATTTAAAGCTGCGTTCATTTCTTCAGAGCTTGCAGCCATCTCTTCAGCAGTTGCAGACATTTCTTGCATTTGCGTAGAGACTTTGTTAATGTGGTTAACAATTTCTGAGAATGAAGATCCAGCGGTACGAATAACCGTAATTCCTTCAGAAGCCTCTGCTTGACCTTGTGTCATCATGTCATTTGCTATTTTTGTATCAGTTTGAATTTGATGCAGTAAATGGTTAATGTCAGTTGCGGCTAGTTGAGATTGTTCAGCAAGTTTTCTAACTTCATCGGCAACAACAGCGAATCCTTTTCCGTGTTCACCAGCACGAGCTGCTTCAATAGAAGCATTTAAAGCAAGTAAATTTGTTTGTTCGGCGATATTCGAAATAGATTGAAGTGCAGTATCGATATGATTTGTATGTGTAATGAGTCGCTCAACTACTTGTGATGTAGCGTTAACGGCTTCGTTAATTGTATGCATTTGTGTAATAGATTTCTCAATGACTTTATTCCCATTATCTGCTTTTTCTGAAGTTGTGACAGCTAAACTAGTAACAGAAGAGGCGGACTCAGCGATACGCTGAACACTCGTTGCCATGTCATCCATTGCGGTTGAACTTTCTTCAATGCTAGAAACTTGTGAACGAATATTGTGTTCAAGAGCATTCATAGTTTCTTGGGTCCTTGCGGTATTTTCCATAGAAGCGGTTGTTTCAATAAATACATTTTCGGAAGCTTCTTTTACACTTGTTGATGTTTGTTGAACTTGTTTTATTATATGCTGTAAGTTAGTGAGCATTTGATTAAAGGAATTTGCAATGTCACCAATTTCATCTTTACTCGTTACGTGTAATCTAGCCGTTAAATCTCCATCTTGAGAAGCTAATTCTTTTAACTTCTCATCAATTTGTCGAATTGGTTTAACGAGTTTACCAGAGAACCACCATGCTAATAAAATAGACGTTAATGTACATGTAATGAGTGAGAAGAAAATAATATATTGAATAAGTGATGAAGAAGACTCGACATCAGCAATTAATGCGTCACGTTTCTCATTTTCTTCATTTGTATATTTATTAAAACGACCTAAAAGATCATTTACATAATCTGTTTGTGCTAAAGCAATTCTAGATGCTTCGTCCCATTTTCCTTCACGCGCAAGAGGGAGTACCTCATTATCTATGACGCTACGCCATTTTCCTCCCATTAAAATGGCTTCTTTCATTCCTTCTGGGAGCTTTTTGTCACTTGTTACTTTCTCTCTAGTATCAGCTAATTTTTTCCCTTCTCGGTTGAACTTATCTAATCCTTTTTGATCATGTGATAGCAAATATTCTTGTAAACCAGCAACTTGTCCTTGGAACCAATCGCCACGTTCTTTTAAAATCGTCGCTCTTTTCGATACATCATTTTTTAACGTTTCGATTTCACTTGCTTGATTCATGGCGAATGAAAGAATAACAATAAGAGCAATGCTAAATAAAGAAGAAATGCTTAAGAGTGTGAACAGTAGTTTTTTTCGAATACTAACATATTTCATCGTTACCCCTACTCTCATTTAAACTGTTTATTATGATTTATAGATATTTAAAACGAAATTAATAAAAACATTATTATGAAGTTATTAATCTGTTCAATAAAAATTATAGCAGATAATGGAAGGAGTCAGATTGGTATTAGAAAAAGTTCTTAAAATGTATACATTTGCATATCATAAAATTCATAAATAAATATTAGAAATGCTATTGAAATTTGAAATGACATCATGTATACTTCTAATTAGTTGATAACGATTATCAGTATCAACTAAAAAACATTACTCTTCGTTATGTTGGTCATACCCCTTTTTGACGACGTAAGTCAGAGACGAAATGTTGAAATATCTTGTGTCCTATTCTACAGAATTATGGTAATCTCCAACCTCAACTTATATGCGTGAGCATGCAAAAAGGATCCTATCCGTGAAGGGATCCTTTTTTGCATGCTGTCGCAATTATTGTATATAGACCAGGGATACGTTCTTCGATTCCTTCTGGTGCAGTAGAAGGGAAGACCCATCTTTGATGAGATCCATGTTCTTCAACTAGTTTTTCAATTTTAAAACGTTCTTCCGCAAGTGTTGTAATGATTTCTCCTAGCGTCCAGCGACGGATGGCTGTTTTAGGTAGCGATTCTTTCTGTGCTTCTGTAAGAAGGATGCTATAAGCAACATCATCTTCAATTAATTCTTCATCGAAATAATTTCCACTTGCTCGAAATGATGGATGGTCTACTCCTAATAGCTTTGTGTATATTGGATGGTAATCGCGAAGGATAAGTATCCCACCTGGCTTTAGTAGTTGAGAAATTTTTTTGAAAAGTGGTTTTAAATCTAGAAAGTAATGAAGTACACCAAGCTCCAGTAATACGATATCAAATGACTCGGAGAGATTTACATCTAGTACATCAGAAACGATGTAATGAATAGAGACGTCTGCGGCGGCAGCAAGTTCATTTGCATATTTTGCATTACTTGCTGAAATATCAACAACTGTTACGTCAGAGCCTAAAAGGGCGAGAGCAACAGCTTTATTTCCTTTTGAGCCGAGTAAATTAATAATACATTTTCCTTTTGGAGATTGTATGTAAGGTAAATAATGTGCTACTTCGCGTGTGGGATCTTCCATGATTTTTTTCGCATAATCCTCCGGTGCCCCATGGCGATTCGTCCAAGCTTCATAAGCAGCTGTATTCCAGCTTTTTTCATTTATAGTGCTTAGTTGTTTTTGGTTCAATGTTATCACTCCTTTTGTGAACGTATAGGTATTCGGCGGGAGGATGGGATTTCCTTTTCGTTCCGGATAAAAGTTTGATTTTTCTGTGATTAAGTCGTAAAATACTTGTTATACGTAAAAGCGTTGAAAAGGAAAAGTAGGATGAACACATTCTTTCCAGAGAGCTTCGGTAGCTGAGAAGAAGCAAGAATATTCATTTGAACAATGGCCTTTGAGCTTCGTCCTGAACTTATCAAATGATAATAGTAGGCGGCGACGAGAGTTGGTACTCGTTATCAAAACCACAGTATAAGAGCATAGAGCTCCGTACTTGTTAAGGCTAATTATGTGAGTGATTGGCGAAATAAGGTGGTACCGCGACTGTTTATACAGCCCCGCCCTTATCTTTTTTAAGATAGGGGCGGGGCTTTTTATATTTTAAAGGAGGAATATAAGATGAGTATTTTTATTGGAGGCGCTTGGCCGTATGCAAATGGTTCGTTACACCTTGGCCATATTGCGAGTTTATTACCTGGAGATATTTTAGCGCGTTATTACAGGGCAAAAGGTGAGAATGTGCTGTATGTTTCAGGGAGTGACTGCAATGGAACACCGATTGCAATTAGAGCAAAACAAGAAGGTGTGACAGCAAAAGAAATTGCTAATAAGTATCATGAAGAATTTCAGCGATGTTTTCGTGATCTCG
Source organism: Bacillus sp. AR8-1 (assembly GCF_008042345.1). NCBI lineage: Bacteria > Bacillati > Bacillota > Bacilli > Caryophanales > Bacillaceae > Bacillus > Bacillus sp. AR8-1. The sequence goes on along the minus strand of NZ_QNUB01000008.1, from coordinate 79,640 downwards.
GTTTTACGTATGATTGCTATACACGTACCGATAGCGAGCATCATCATGAAACTGTTCAAAAAGTTTTTTTACGTTTATTAGAAGAAGGCTATATTTATAAAAAAACAGTGGAACAAGCGTATTGTGAAACGTGTACGCAGTTTTTACCGGATCGTTATGTAGAAGGAATATGTCCATATTGCCATGAAGCAGCAAGAGGAGATCAATGCGATGCTTGTTCTGCTATTTTAGATCCTCTTGATTTGTTAGAAAAGAAATGTAAGTTATGTGGTAGTACGCCATCTGTAGAGGAAACAGAGCATTTCTATTTTGCATTGCATACATTTCAGGAGCAAATTAAAAAAGTTGTAGAAATCGCAAAAGAAAAAGGAACATGGCGTGATAATGCAATTCAATTAACGGAAAGATATGTAAAGGAAGGGTTACAAGATAGGGCTGTATCAAGAGATTTACCAATCGGGGTATCAATTCCAGTGAAAGGGTATGAAGATAAAAAAATTTACGTATGGATTGAAGCAGTGGCAGGATATTATTCAGCGAGTAAACATTGGGCTGAAGAAACAGGAAAAGATGATCAAGAGTTTTGGAATAGCGATGCGCAAACATATTATGTACACGGCAAGGATAATATTCCATTTCACTCCGTCATTTGGCCAGCGGTATTACTTGGAATAGGGGAAGAAGCAATCCCGCGTCATATCGTTTCGAATGAATATTTAACAGTTGAAAAAAGAAAATTATCTACAAGTAAAAACTGGGCAGTATGGGTGCCTGACATATTAGAACGCTATGATCCAGATTCTATCCGTTACTTCTTAACAGTAAATGCACCAGAAAATCGTGACACTGATTTTTCATGGCGTGAATTTATTTACAGTCATAATAGTGAATTGTTAGGAGCATATGGAAACTTCGTGAACCGCACATTAAAGTTTATTGAAAAATATTATGATGGCACTGTACCAAAGGGGACTATTAATATAGAGCTGAAAGATAAAGTAGAAGGATTATATAAAAATGTAGGAGAGGCGATTGAGCAAACTAAATTTAAGGTGGCGTTAGAGACAATATTTGATGCAGTACGTTTTGCAAATAAATATTTTGATGAAAAGCAGCCTTGGAAACAAAGAGAAGATGATCCAGTTTCGTGTGAAGAAACGATTTATAACTGTGTGTATCTTATCGCTAATTTTGCAAATCTCCTTGAACCGTTTTTACCATTTTCAAGTGAAAGAGTTAGAAGCACATTGTCGATTATTAAACGAAATTGGGAACCGCAAAATACGTTGCCAAGTAGAATTGATAGCGTGCAGCCACTATTTGAGCGAATCGATGTAAAACAAATTGAGCATGAGGTAGGGAAGCTATATGGAGCGGTAAAGTGAAATATAGAAAAAGACCTTTCAAGTAAATGAAAGGTCTTTTGTTATGCAGTATGATTCTCTTTCTTATCTTTCAAAAAGAAAAGTACGGCAAGGATTACAAGAATAATAGCTGCAATATCATACGTTATTTTAAATGTAGTATTAAAGTTTAAGTACTCTACGAAAGGAGTTTTCACTGCTCCTGCATATATACAAACGGGAATGAGAAGTAAATCGTAAAATTTCTTTTCTTTCATATATCTTATTAGGAAGAAGATACACATAATAGCAAAAAATATGATGCTTAAAATAGTCATTTATACCTCCAGATAAATTTACTTATTTTAATTGCAGTTATATCTTTTATATAAATTCTGTATTTTTTCAAGCGCTATGCACGCGATTGTGTTTCCTTTCTTTCTTAGCCGTAAGCAGCTGAGGAGTGAAAATCCCAACCAATATAAAAATAATACCAATCCACTGCATGAATGTTACGACTTCATGTACAAGTGTAATAGAAGCGATAATAGCAGTTGGTAATTCAGCTGCACCTAATATTGTACCGAGTCCTGTTCCAACCTTTGGTACACCGATTGAAAAACAAATGACAGGTACAACAACGCCGAATAATCCGAGGAAGAAAGCATATTTCCATAGACCGGCTTGGAGGGCACCATCTGTTAAAAAGGTTGGTGGGAAGAATAGACATACGATAAGAGTCGCACTTGTTGTCATGAGAAAGCTTTTCGTATAAGGGGGAACATCTGTAGCAACGCGTCCGCTTGCAAAAACATAGAATGAAAAAGAGACTGCAGCTAATAGTCCAAAGATAATCCCTTTCGTAGAAAAACTTTGTCCGAGGCCTTCAAATACACCACCTGCAAACAATGTACCAGCAAATAAAATAAGGATAGATATGATCTTATCGCGGCTTGGAAAGGTTCGATTTGCAATCGCTTCGATAATGACACCAATCCAAGTGAACTGAAAGAGTAGGACGACAGCGATAGATGCGGGTAGTTCTTCTACAGAAATAGCGTAGAAAATCCCAGTCATACTCATTGTTGTTCCGACGGTTAGTAATGAAAAGAATTGTTTTTTTGTTACTTTATGACGTGAAAAGAAAAGAACGAGTAGAAATAGTCCAATCCATCCGAAGACATATTGTCCCCCTAATAGTTGATGTGCTGAAAATCCATTTATGAATCCGAGTTTGAAAATAGTTGAAAGTATGCCGTAGCTGCAAGCACCGAATAAAACGAGCAATGAATATTTAAACTTATCCATAAAAAATCCTCCTTTTAAGTAATAAAAAACGCCCGCTATCCAAATAAGGATAACGGGCGAACGAAACAGAGTAAGACACTCTACAAAATTCCGCCACTCACACATGAAGTATGAGTTTGGGGTATGTAATTATAGTGAATGTTACATTGCTTTTGGGAATACAATGGAGCATTTTACACCTTGAGCTGTGTTTTGTATCCCGTAAGGAAACTGATGTTTATCTAATATTTGTTTCACGATATATAATCCAAGACCACTACCTTGTACTAAACCGTGTTTATCAGGGTTTGCGCGATAGAAAGGCTCAAATAAATGAGCAAGTTTATCTTCATCAATTTGTGAACCTGTATTCAATACTTCTAATGCGTAACCGTTTGGTTTTTCATAAAGCTTTATATATACGTGCTGATGGTCAATTGTATAATGAATTGCATTTGAAATAATGTTAAAAATAGCAGTTTGAATAAATTTAGGATCAGCTAAAATTTGTACGTCGTGTTTAATATTAGATTGTACATTTAATTGTTTTACAGATACAAAGTAATCTACTTTCTTTATAACATCCTCAATAATATTAGATAAAGAAATGACTTCTAAATTCGGTTTAAATTGAGGGTTTTGTATTTTGGATAATTCCAACATTTTTTCCGTTAATATGTTAATGTCTTGCATCATCTCGTAGGAACGTTTCAAATACTTATCTCTATCTTTATAAGCTCCAATTCCGTGAATCATGCCATCTAGTTGTCCCATAACGGCTGCGATGGGTGTTTTTAATTCATGGGATACCATAGACATAAATTCTTTACGAGATTGTTCTAATTGTTGTTCCTTCTTGAGCTCATTTCTTAAATCTTGATTGCTTTCATGTAAATTCTTCACAATATTTGGTACTTGTGAAGCGGCTACTGACAAATTAAAATCTGTTTGATCTGTATTTTTGTTAAGTAGCTTTTTATCTGAGAAATCAAGATTCATAATATCTTTTAAAGCATCGCTCATATATTGAAAAGGTTTAGCAATTAGTTTTGCGTACATTAAAGATCCGAGTAGAGATAATGCAAGCATTGTCGCGCCAACCTGTGGAGCTAACTGCTGCAACGCATCTGCTAACTTTGGATTATCATTTGTATCATTTGTTTTACTTGCTGCATTTTGTGTATGTAAGGCATCATTATTAGCGGCTTTCTTTTCTGCTTCTGTAAGCTGATTAGAAGTGCTATTTTTCCCCGAAAGGTTTTGTGTATGTTCTTTTGCTTTTGCAGTTTGGCTAGGCTGCAAAAGGTGATTGATAGCTGCAGAAAGAGATTTATAATCTACAATAGAAGATTGGAAATTAGAAATGTTCCCTTCTGACACAGCTTTATTTTGATTCGTTTTACTTTGATCGTTTTGCTTATCTGAATCCGCCTGTTCTGTAGTCGGCGTTCCATTTTCTTTCGCAAAACGTTCTTTATCGTAGTTTGAAGCTAGAAAGTAAATAATTTGATAAAGACAAAGTGATAAAAGAATACAAAATAATAAGGTTTTGATGAAAATATTTTTGGTGATGTTGTCTTTACTACGATTCGATTTTGTAGCCAATACCTTTCACCGTTTTAATATAAGTAATTCCTAATTTTTTTCTTAAGTTTTTAATATGTGTATCTATAACTCTTACATCACCATAATGTTCATAGCCCCATACCTTATTCAACAAATCACTTCTTGATAATACTTTTCCTCGATTTTGCAGTAAAGTATAAATAATTTCAAATTCTTTTGTTGTCAATTCAATTTGATTACCATGAACATAAGCTGCATATGCTGTAGAGTTTAACATCAATTCATGGAATTGTAGTATAGTTGCAGCTTCTGCTTCCTTCGTTGCTGCCCTTCTTAATACAGCCTCTACACGCTTAATAAATACAGTGTAATGGAACGGTTTCGTAATATAGTCATCAATACCTAACTCAAATCCTTTAATTTCACTTTCTTCATTATGTAAGCCTGTTAACATAATGATTGGTACATCAGATTGTCCTCGCATAATTTTACAAATACTATAGCCATCTATATCTGGTAACATTACATCGAGGAGGACAAGATCATATGAATTTTTTTGGAAAAGAAGAATACCTTCTGTTCCAGCACCAACTACATCAACGGTAAAGTTTTGTGCCATTAGAAATTCACGAATAAGTTCTTGTATATCTGGGTTGTCTTCAATCACCAGTATATGCGTCATAGTAACACCTCCTAAATAACGCTTTTTACTGCAATATTCGAATTCATCATTTTTCGAGTGACTCAGATTGTTTATACATATAATAAGCCCCCGCTATAAAATAATCATGAAGGTAGCAAGGGGAATAGTTTAGTGTTACTGAATAGTTCAGAATTACAGTAGTTCTATTATAGTATGTATTATAAAATTTATAAAACATTATAACTGTATAATTTTAATATCTACGTTTATCAATGTTTAGATATTAGCTAATCAAATCTATTCCTATTATATATGTAAATACAGTTGTTTTGCTACTGTAAATGAATAAATAAAATAAGCCAAGACATAAAATTCTTGGCTACACATAAATCTTGTTTTTAGGCTATTTGACAGTGACAGTAGCTTGCTGCTGAACGCGCTCAAATAACCAGTGTATATCATTATTATACATACGAATACAACCAAGTGTTGTCCATTTGCCGATTGCTTGATTATTGTTAGTTCCGTGAATCGCATAAGTTGTTCCGTAAGTTCCTGCCATATTTAATCCAAGCCAACGGTCACCAAGTGGATTACGTGGATCCCCGCCTTTAATTTTGCCTGTATAATAAGGGCGGTTTTTAATTTTATTTACGATTTGAAAAGTGCCTTTAGGTGTAGGCGTTGCAGCTTTTCCAGTAGCGACAGTAAAACTTTTTATAAATTTTCCATCCTGATAATAATCCATTTTATTTAACTGAGTGTCTACAATTAATTGATCTTTCGTTGTAGCGGCCTCTGCGCTAGCGAATGGAAGAGTTAAAAATCCTAATGATAATAGTGCGCTTAATAATAATTTTTTCATTGTTATTCTCCTTTTACTATCGTAATAGTCTTACATACAATGAAGTTGTAATCCTCGTAATGCTTTATTTACATTTTCATCTAATGTTTCAAAGAATGTAGTGATTTTGCTGTTGTGTTTGTTGTTTTTATCAATAAGTAATCTTTCGTTCAATAAAAGCTCACCACGTAGTCCAAAACTTTGAACTTGAATATTTAGCTCATCTTCATTTTCAGAAATAATTGGTAAGAAATAGTGAAAAGCTTTCGTTGGAATGATGTAGCTTTTGCCAATCATGCTTTCTTGGTTTGAGTTAGTCCATTTTTTCGTGACAATTTTAATATTCTTTTTTGAAACGATAAAAGATAGTGTTGTAGATTTTGTTAAACTTACGTCAAATTCACTTGTTTCACATATGTGTAAATTAAAAACGGTTTCATTTTGATGAGATTCAACATTTGTATTAATAAAATCGTGCATTTTATATGCTTCCATTTCGTATTCACCCTTTTTTCAATTTCGAAAAACGACTTATATTTATTCAAATTAATGCTTAGTCATATATTAGTTAAATTTTTCAACAAATTCCGATATAATCTTACAATACGTATATGAAGCTAATATGAAGTTAGCATGAGTTTGTGGTGGTTTTTTATTGAGAACAAAATAAGAAAGGTTTTTCAGTGTTAAAAAATGGATAAAATTTGCATGTTATTAATGCGTCTTTTTGTTATTTCGACTTGAAAAATGCTTTTAGCTACTTAATAAAGAACGGAAATCATTAGTGTGACCCTTACAAAAATGTAATAAAAATGTAAGCTATTGTGATAGTTATTTCGACAATTTTTTTATACAATAATAGTAAGAAGTTGTACGTGATTGAAAGGAGAGATGACATGGAATGGATTCATGAATTATTTCAGCAATACGGGTACTATGTTGTACTTGTAGGTTTGCTGTTAGAATATATTGCACTTCCGTTTCCGGGAGAGCCAACGTTAGCATATGCGGGATTTTTAGCACATAAGGGTGATTTAAGTTTACCGATTTTAATTATGCTATCCTTTATTGGGACAAGTGTAGGAATGACGATTCAATACTTTTTAGGAAATAAATTAGGTATGCCTTTCATTCAAAAGTATGGGAAATACGTATTTTTAACACAAAGAAAAATTGACTTAACGAGAATGTGGTTTGATAAGTATGGGTACTTCTTAATTTTTATTGGTTTCTTTATTCCTGGTGTACGTCATTTCACAGGATACTTTGCAGGAATTATTAATTTACCATTCCGTCGTTTTGCCATTACAATTTATTCAGGTGCTCTATTTTGGGTATCATTCTTCTTAATCGGTGGTTACTGGTTAGGTGGAAATTTACATGATATCTTTGGAGTGCTAGAAGGTCATATCGGTAAAATCATTTTTGGAGTTATTGTGATTGTAGCGGTTACGTTAGGTATTCGTTTCCGTAAGCAGCTAAAACGAGTATTACTACAAAACGCAAGCTAATATGAAATCCATTCTATGTCAGAATTTAGGAAGGCAGTGCAAAAGCACTGCCTTTTTTATTTTATTGTTAAGACTATGTTTAATGCACATTTTACATTCTTTATAGGAATTTGATACAGGATAAGAAATAAGTATCTTGTCAATTATTATAGTCGTAATGACAATTATAATTGACAAAAATAAGGATATTATTTACAATTTTAATTAAATAAATGAAAAAGAGGGAAGACATGAAGCTTCAAAATCGAGTGAGGGAATTGCGAGCAAAGCATCGTTTATCACAAGGGGATTTAGGAAAAGTAATTGGATCATCACGGCAAACGATTAGTTTAATTGAACGTGGGGATTATGCACCATCTATTGTATTGTCTTTAAAAATCGCGCAAATTTTCAATGTACCAGTGGAGGAAATATTTACGTTAGTAGAGGGGGAAGAGGACGATGAAGAGTAAGCGAAAAAAACAATTTGATTCTGTGGGGAAAATAGCAGTAAGTATGATGGGTGGCTTTTTAACGTCTTATATAGCTTTAAATTTACTCTCGGATGAACCGAGAAAATTATCATCTAATACATTTATAGGTATATGTACTATTTTTGGAATCTTAATGATGTACTATACTTGGAAGAATACACGTATGTTAGCAGAGGCACGCGATGAAGAAGAGAGCGTACAAGGCAGAAAATTAGGCATTATAAGTATATATTTACGTGTAGGTGATATAGTTACGCAGGCATGGTTTGTATATGCAGTTATTACATGTAGACGTGCACTGTTGCAGGATACAAATGTTTCATTTGCGGTGTGGAATTTAGTAGCTTCTATTGTTTGTTTAACTACTGTAGTAACTATCGGACTCATAACAAAAAATCGTTATAATAAGCTATATCCTGAACAAGGTGTAACGTATATGGAATCTATGAAAATGTGGACGAAAAATGCAGATGAAGGATTAAAGCACATTGTGCATGAGGCTGGATATAAAGCGTATGAATTTACGAATACAATATTGGCATATGTATGGTGGGCTGCCGTTATATATACAGCTGCTAGTGATATCGATTTTGTATTAATTGGCTTAATCTCATTTATTTGGATATTGCATCTCGGGAAGTTCATGTACGAAATGCAGAGAAAAATGATTTATTAAGGGGAGAAAAAGGTGGATATTTTAAGAAGGCCAGCTGGCTCAATGACAGTGGCGCTAATTCTGTCCATTTTATACGGAGTAATCCGAACTGGGAAATTAGAAGTAATTTTGAACCTATGGGCAATAGTTGGAATTTCATTGTTAGTGTTAGCCATTCATGAGCTAGGACATGTAGTATTTGGTGTAATAGGTGGTTTAACATTTAAATTTATGACAGTAGGACCCATTACTATTCAAAAAGAAAAGGGAAAATTACGCATTCGAGAAAATAAATTATGGGTGTACTTTGGAGGTGTTGCAACATTAGTACCACCTTCTATAGAGACACCGAATCTTTCGAAAAAGTGGGCGTGGCTCACTTTAGGTGGACCGATTACGAGTTTACTATTTGGTATTACTTCCGGTTACATATACATGGTGAGTTATTATCAATATCTTTTATATTTTTCCTTTTTCCATTTTGCAATCTTTGCGGTTACAATTGTGCCAATAAAAGGAATGCTTATGAGTGATGGGATGCAATTTCTTATTTTAATTAAAGATGATGAAAGAGCTAGAAATCACTTATATGAGATTCAAATATCGAGTGAGTTATTTAGTTATAAAAGACCGAAAGATTGGGATGAAAGATTAGTAGAATTGAGTGAGGAGAAAATAAAAGAGAATAAAGGGATAAGAGAGATAATGAGTAGACTTATGCTCGTCTTTTTTGCTCGTGCAGATCAAGAGGGAATGGAAAGAGCGATACCGTATATAGAACGAATTGTTCAACTACCTGTAACGAAAGAAAATAAGTTTTTCGTTAGTAGTTTTCATAGTTGGTATCTTTTATATAAAGCCCTTTATCAGATGGATAGTCTTTCTTTGCAAGAAGCACAGGAACATGCAAAGGCTATTACAAAAATGGACCTAAGTGGATATTACCGTACACAAGGAATTATTAAATATGTAGAGGGCAATATGGAAGCGTCCCGTACTTATATGAAGAAAGCCGATCAAGAATTAAAGAGCGCCGAGAAGAGTGAGATGGGATATTTACAATTAGAAAGAGAATGGTTTAAGCAGCTGAAAGAGAGGGTATCTTACGATGGGTGAGGTATCCTCTTTTTTATATGTCATCTTATGCCGTTCCATAAACAGCCTAGGGCGAGTAAAATGAGATAAGAAGAGCAAAGCTTGGAGGAAGTAAATATGGAAATCTTATCAATTATTTTGATAGTCTTGCTCATTTATGTTGTTTTTAAAGTGGCATATGTAGCATTAAAGATACTCGCGATCCTATTAATTATCTTTTTAATCGTAGAGTTCGGCAGTAAGTTGCTTGGGGGATAGGGTATGTTGTGCGTTTTGAGTGTCGAAGGATGTCGGTAAATCGATATCTTGTGTCGAAGCGTTGATATAATGAAAAAATCGTTGATATAAGTGGAGAAACAATCGATATATTTGAAAAATCGTTGATATATTTTAGTGAATACGAAGTGGGGTATATGGAAAAGAAGTTGCCGTGAGGGTAACTTCTTTTTATCGTGATGCGGGGATATGCAAACCAACATAAAAAAGCTGGAAGAGTATCTTCCAGCTTAAGAGTTACTTTCGATTTGGCGACCGCTATCTTCTTCATTGTCTTGTAATAGGTTGAATACGTCTGCTAGGCAGAATGCAATGAACCAAGTCCATAGACCGTGGAAGAAAGCTGAGCTTAATTGAAGTGGTAATGTATAGTTTGTCATTGAGTAGGAAATACATCCACCAACGATTCCGATCATTGTTAATAACATTGTTTTTTGAGCATTTTCTTCTGGATTGAAGAGGAAGTAAATGTATCCACCTAAAATTGAAGCGCTTACAAGTGTTTCGATTCCATTAAAAATGATATTCTCTCCAAGCTGTGTGTTTGTCCAGAAGCAGATTGTTCCGCCGATAATAGCAAACAGGAAAGCTATTGTATATCGTATATATTGATTCATATGTTCATCTCCTTATGTAATAAGATGATTTGGAAGTCAAAAAGGTAGGTATAGTATATTGAAGTGAGTTTTAATTGTACGTATCTTTTTATAAAAAGATCATTGAAGAGTAACTAAGATGATCGGTTGTTTAAACCGTTACGTGTATGGTGTCTGAAATATACCCGACTGCTCGTTTCTTTTTGCTTGTAAAATAAGAGAAACTTCCAAGTCTATATACTCTTTTTTTGTGAGTCTGCTTTCATTATAACACATTTAGAGACATAATAATAGAATTATCTGATTTTGTAATAAGTGTAAAAAATAAAAAGCGCAAGGAAATACCATTAACGGTGCAGTTTAGTGGAAGAAGGATTTTAATTTATTCTGATGAAATATGTAATCAAGGTGGGATCTAAGAAGGAGGCTTAAATACTATAAAAAATTTTTTATAGCATGAATGTAAGGGAGGAGAGCTAACTTGGAGTTCACAACAGAAAGATTAATAATTAGACCTTTTAAGAGTACTGATTTACAGGATGTGTTTGCTATTTATAATAGTGATGATACATGTAAGTTCCTATTACATAATAAGTGGACTCATGAAGACATGCAGAAAAGATTTAATAAGAAGCTAGCAAATAATGTACTTACTAAAGAATCAATATTAAGTTTGGCAGTTATATACAAAACTAAAGTAGTTGGTGATTTATCCGTATGGTACACAAATATGAAAGACACTGTTGAGATTGGTTATAGTTTTTCAAATGAAGTAGCTGGGAGAGGTTTGGCGACAGAAGCAGTAAGTAGTTTGGTATTGAAATTATTTAATGAATTTAATGTACATCGTATACAGGCTAATCTTGATGCACGTAATACAGCTTCACAAAAATTGTGTGAACGAATAGGCATGAGAAAGGAAGCCCATTTCATACAAGATTTTTGGAATAAAGATGAATGGACAGATAGTATTGTATATGGGATGCTATCCTCCGATTTGTAGTAATAAACTTAGTGATTTTATTATGCTAAAAGGTACGTGAGTTGAATAACAAAGGGCATAACATATTATATATGACTAATATGTTATGCCCTTTAATTTATTAACCTTTTTTATATGCGTTTGAAACGGCCGACAATTTCAACTGTTTCAGTAATGTTCATAAATGCTTTGTTATCCACTTGACGGATAATACGTTTCATTTCGCCTAACTCATAGCGAGTCACGACAGTGTAAATCATTTTTTTCTTATGGTTTGTATAGCCGCCGACAGCGTCTACCATTGTCACCCCGCGTATGCCGTGATGTAGTAGTGCGCTTTTTATTTCCTCACCTTTTTCTGTAACTGTCATTATCGTTAATTTAATATGTTTCGTATGCACAGCATCGATAACTTTGCTGACTACAAACCGGCTAATTAACGTATAAAGTGTAATATCCCATCCGAAAATAAAACCTGCTGCAACAAGTAAGACTAAGTTGAATACAAAGATGATTGCTCCAATTGAAATATCTCGATGTTTCGCTACAATCAATCCAACAACATCAAAGCCACCTGTTGAAGAAGCAAATCGGAATATGATTCCGGAAGCTGCTCCGCAGATTACACCACCGAATACAGAAGATAGTAAAATATCGTCTGAAACCTGGTGTACAGGGATAATGTTCATCGCTAACGATGATACAGCTACAAAGTAAGCTGTTAAAAAGGTTGTCTTCTTGCCTAAGTAAAAGTGACTTAAAATAAGAAGAGGAATGTTTAGTAAAAAGATAAGTGCACCGATATTGTAGTGCATTAAATAACCGATAATCATCCCTACACCAGCGAATCCACCGCTAATCATGTTATGCGGGATAAAAAACATATTCATAGAAATTGCATACAAAATAGAAGCTATAAAAATAACAACCAACTGTATCATAAATTCTAAGTGAAATGTTTTAGCTGCTGGGAAGGATAAAAAGGCGGTGTCGGGAACGTAATCGGCGTCTCCTAGTTGACCCATAGTATGTTTCATCTCCATATTCATTTTTGATTACAAGAAGAGAATAAAGGTTTTTTCAAAAACTGGCAATAGTTTTATTATAATGCAAAAATTTTATAAATTTCTAATAAATCAAGCCTATTCATTGAGGTGCGTGAATATACTAAAGAAAGCGAATACAACGTTTCTTAATTATTATTTTCTTGAGAAAATATGCAAAATACTTTTTTTGAAAATAAAAGGAAATAGAGAATGTTTGCCTAATGTGCTAAAATGACCTTATTAAGGATGTGAAGCGATGGAATTTTTATTGCAGGATGCAATTCTATATATATCGTTTGTAACGACGGCACTTTGTTTATTAGAAGTTTTCTTCCTTGCTAATGTTTCTCGCTTTGTGCGTCAACAAGCATCAAGCGGTAGACAAAGAGCTTTTGCGCTAGTTGATACATGTGAAGATAGTGCGGGAAATGTACCGCTATTTTCTATTTTTTATAAATATGGAATGATTCGTTCTGTACGCAGACAAGAATCAAGTGAAGAGAATGACGAGGTCGGTCCGTATACACCAATGTTTCGCTAAATAATTACGAAACATTGGAGGAATGAACATGTTAAAATCATACCGAGCTGTGCTCGTTAGTTTATCATTATTATTTGTTTTTGTTTTATCTGGTTGCAGTAATGCAGCCCCAATTGATGCACATAGTACTGGGATTTGGGATCATTATTTTGTATATCCAATCTCGTTTATGATTCAATTTGTCGCTCATCATATACCTGGAGCTAGCTTTGGGATTGCCATCATTATTATGACGCTCGTTATTCGTTCAGCAATGATTCCATTAGCTGTTTCGCAATATCGCAGTCAAGCGAAAATGAAGAAAATGCAACCTGAACTGCACAAGCTAAAGAAAAAGTACGGTGATGTAAGCAAAGACCTTGAAAAACAAAAGCAGTATCAAAAAGAAATGTCAGAACTAATGAAATCAGGCGGTTGGAATCCACTTGCTGGTTGCTGGCCATTATTAATACAAATGCCCATTTTCTCTGCTTTGTATTATGCGATTAGCAGAACGGAAGAGATTCGCACATCTTCGTTTTTATGGGTGAACCTAGGACATGCAGATCCATATCATATATTACCGATTATTGCAGCGTTAACGACATTTATTCAGATGAAAGTTTTCCAATCGAATATTACATCTGGAGAACAAGTACAGATGCTAAAGATGCAGCAAATTATGATGCCGGCAATGATTCTATTTATGGGGTTTGCGGCGCCATCAGGACTTGTGTTGTACTGGATAACAGGTAACTTATTTACAATGACACAAACAATTGTATTAAGAAAAATAATGGAACGTGAAGAGTTACAATTACAAAAAGCATAGAGAAACACCGCTCATTACGAGCGGTGTTTTTTTGTTAAGTCGTTAAGGAAATGTTAAGAAACCGACATTACTATAGGCATTGTATACGAAAGTGTACATGCATTAGAAATATGAAGGAGGAAATTTCCTATGAAGAAGAAAACAGTTGGGTATTTAGCGATTGCAGGTGCGTTATCATTCGGAATCATTGGAGGAGTCGGCATTCCGGCATTCGCGGCAACGAATACTCCAGCAGTGGATCAGCCTGCAAAAACGGCGAAAAAGGATTTGGATGACGCTACAAAACAAAAATTAAAAACAATTATGGACGATACAAAGAAACAGTTAGAGGAACTAGGTGTAAAGCTTCCAGAGAAAGAGAAGCGTAAAGACATGTTTGCAGGATTAGATGAACAGGCGAAAGAAAAAGCGAAGTCCATTTTAGAGCAAGAGAAATCCGGAAAACTAACACGTGAACAAGCAAAAGAGGAATTAACAAAGCTAGGCGTGAAAATGCCGGAGAAAGGTAAGCGTGGAGACATGTTTGCTAACTTAGATGAACAGGCGAAGGAGAAAGCGAAGGCGATTTTAGAGCACAAGAAATCTGGACATTTAACG